>JAAETO010000131.1 GCA_024228275.1 Arcobacter sp. | reverse complement strand
TTAAGTTGTTAAAGAACATCAATCACTTCGGCTTACTTTCAAACTCTCGTTTGTCGTTTCCTCTGTTTTTGGACGGGAATTATAATAGATTTTTTACCTCTTGTCAAGGGTTTTTTCTTCACTAAAGCTTAAATTTTGAAAATTATAGATTTTAGATTTTTTATTACTATTTATAAACTACAATTGTTCTATATAACCTGTTATTGGACTTACACTTATTTTTTTTGACTTTAAATTACTATCAAATAAAGTAATTATACACTCTTGCATTAGCTGATATTTATTTGATTTATTTTCATAAGAACTTAATTTTGTGTATATTTCTGTTCTATTTCCAAATGAAATTTGTCCTAGTCCACTAGTACTATTACAACTTATATCAATTTTTTTAATATCAAATTGTTTTGTTAATAATACATATTTACTTGTGTTATAAGTTTCTTTACATTTATTGGACGAATAAATATATTTATTTGTTAAGGGATCTTTTAAAGACTCTTTTAAATTAGGATGACCCTTCTTATTTTTATCACTATATATACTATAATAAATTCCACCTATATTTTTACTACAATTAAAAAACTTTAAAGTCCATCTTTTTTTATGCCATAAAGGATCATTATTATCATATTGATTATCTATTAATGCTTGATACCTAGTATATTTTAAATAAAAAACTAATTTTTGTGTTGCAATTTCTAAATTTTCTAAATTAGGATTTATTTTATAAGAATATGAAACAAATGAAATTATTAAAACAACAAATAAAAGTTCAAATAAAGATAAAGATTTTTTCATTATTTTTTAATAATATATGCTGTTGCTATTGTTTTTCCATAATAAGTAATTGGTATAAGTAAATCATAATAGTATAATTTTTTAGTTGTCACAAAATATTTTGTTCCCTCATCTATTTCATAAAATTTTAATCTTAAGATT
Organism: Arcobacter sp.; assembly: GCA_024228275.1. Taxonomy (GTDB): domain Bacteria; phylum Campylobacterota; class Campylobacteria; order Campylobacterales; family Arcobacteraceae; genus Halarcobacter. The sequence continues at coordinate 46,966 of JAAETO010000131.1, read as the reverse complement.
AAATCTAACTGATCGGAATAAACTTCATTAATATTATTGGCTTTTAATTCTTGAGCTAATTCTTTTACAATATCGTATTTATATATAAAATGTTTTTGGGGGTTTTCTAAAAAAGCATATAATGGTTTATTCAATATTGTCAAACTAATATTGATAAACAATATAAATAAGACAAGGGACACAGCATAAAAATGTCTATATCTAAACTGAGGTAATCTAATTCTAATTGCGTGAAAAAATGATTTAACCATATAAGGTAAATAAATAACTACAAATGGAGCATAATCTTCTATATATATTCTTTGTCTAAATGACAATAATAAAGAAAAAACTAAAGATGTAATTGCAATATACCAAGACAAAGTTCTATCTTTTTTAATACCATTTCTGTATAAAGAATAAAAAAAGTATATAAAAAGTAAAGGTGAAAAAATTGATGCATATATTGCAAAAGTATCAACTAGAAATCCTCTAGGTTTTCCTCCTGTATCAAATCCATAAATTCCCATAGATAAAGCAAATAATATTAAAGATGTACATAATAAATATTTATCTTTCTTCCTTAAACTATAAAAAAACAATGCAAGAAAGAAAATAGCAAAAGAATTATCAACAAATAAAAATAATAATAACAAGATATAAGAGTGTTTTCCTACACTTTGATAGTAAAATATATATAATAGAGTTAAAAAAGTAACCACTATTGCACTATTAACTAATACAGATGCACTTAATAATCCAGGTAAAAGCATAAAAAGAACAATTGAAATAAATCTATCGCTCTGCTTTGTAAAAAATTTGTCAGTAATTTTATACATTAAAATAATTGATAAAAAATAAAAAATTAAAAATGGTAATCTTAGAGCAATATCATTTTGTCCAAATAAATAGATGGAACTATTAGTAAGAAGGCTTAATAAAGAATTATTTACAAATACATTTAAAGCTTCTTTATAAGAGATACTTAAATCATTTGCAGTATAAACAAGAATAGATAATACTATAAATAGTAATATAAAAAATAAAAACTTATACGTATTATCTGTTATTCTCATATTTTTAAGAAGTTATCAATAATTTTAAATCCATGTTCACTCATAATTGATTCTGGATGAAACTGTACACCATAAATTTTTTTATCTTTGATTTCTAATGACATTATTTCATCATCATCAGTACTATAAGATGTTGGAATAATACACTTAGGTAAATCTTTTTTCTTTACTGTTAAAGAATGGTATCTTGTTTGTGTAAACTTCGATGGAAGTTCATTAAATAAAACTGTATTTTTTACAACTTTTATTTTTGAAGTTTTACCATGCATCATATTTTCAGCACGTATAACCTCTCCACCAAAAACTTGTGCAATACTTTGATGTCCTAAACATATTCCAAATATAGGTTTTTTATCAGCAAAATGTTTTATTACTTCTAAACAAATACCAGCTTCATCAGGTGTAGCGGGACCTGGTGAAATAATAATTTTCTCAGGATCTAACTTTTCAATCTCTTCGATAGTTAATTCATCATTTCTTATTACTTTTAAATTTGCTCCTAGTTCTAAACAATATTGAACAATATTATATGTAAAAGAATCATAATTATCTATCATTAGAATCATTATTTAATTCCTCTTGATACTTTCTCATTCCAGCATTTATTTCTGAATACTGTTCTTCAGTTATGTTTTCATCTTGAAACCATTTTACTTGATCTATATTTCCACCATAATCTTCACCAAGTTTTTCAATATTAACTGAGAATTCTTCCAAATTATTACAAATTTCAATTCTATTATCTACTGTATCAATTAACTCGATAAACCAATCATGAGCACCTTGCCCTTTATTTTTTATTTTTGCTTCAAATATTACACTCATAGAACACCTTTTAATTTAAAAGTAATTATACCTTGTTTAAAATTAAATTGTTTTTTTATCAATAAAATATACGAAAAAATTATTAGAGTCAATGTTTAATATTAAATTATCTTTTTTATTAAATTTAAGTTATACTATTAAATGAATATTTTAAAGTTTATTATAGGTTTAACCTTACTCTTATTACATCTAGATGCTAAAGAACTGGAAAAAGTATCTATACAGTTAAATTCATTTCATAAATTCCAATTTGCAGGTTATTATATTGCTAAAGAAAAAGGCTATTACGAAGATTTAAACTTAGATGTAGATATAAAAGAATTTAATTTTGATATTAATTTAGTAAATGACGTTATAAAACAAAAAAGTGAATACGCAGTTGGAAATTCATCATTGATAATTGATAAACTAGAAAATAAAAATATTATTTTAATATCTGCTATATTTCAAAACTCTCCCAAAGTTTTGTTAACATTAAAAAGTTCAAATATTATTTACCCCAACAATTTAAAGGATAAGAAAATAATGTTAAACCAAAATCTAAATGATACAGCTAGCATAAAATCAATGCTCATATCACAAGGATTACAATTAAATGATATTAAATTTTTAAAACATTCTAATTTATTAGATGATTTAATAAATGGAAAAACTGATGCATTTAGCTCTGATTTATCAACTGGACCATATTTATTATCACAAAAAAATATTGAATTTAATGTTCATAATCCAAGTGATTATGGTTTCTATTTTTATAGTGGCATATTATTCACATCAAAAAAAGAATTGAATAAATATCCCTTAAGAGTAAAGAAAATATATAAAGCAACAAAAAAAGGCTGGGAATATGCTTTTAAAAACATAGAAGAAACTTCAAAATTAATATTTAATAAATATAATACAAAAAATAAAACTTTAGATGCTTTAATCTATGAAGGTCAAGTTTTAAAAAGATTAGCAAAATTCAATGAAGGAAAATTAGGAGATATTAATATAAAAAAAATTGACGATATAAAAAGACTTTTTTTATTATTAGGGCTAAATAAATATAATTCAAATGTCAAATTAAATGATTTTATTTACGATAGTACAAAAATATCATTATCAAAAAAAGAACAAGAATATTTGGATAAAAATAAACTGACACTAGTAACAAATACTTTTTCACAACCTTTTACAATTAAATCAAAAAAAGGTTTAAATGGTATTGAAATTGATATATGGAATTTAATAAACAAAAAACTTAAGATAAGATCTAATGTGAAGATAATAAACAATCATGACTTAGCTATTGAAAAAATAAAAACAGAGTAAAATTTATTTTCTCAAAAGATGAGTTTTATAATAGTCTCTCTTTAACTAAAACTATTTCAAAAATTAAAGTAGGAATTGCTACTTCATATGAAAAAGAATACATATCTCATATTAATGAACTGAATGGTAAGAAAATTGCAATATTAAAAAACTCAAGTTTATACTTGAGTCTTAAAAAAAATTATCCTGACATTGAATTTATATTAATTAATAGCTTAAAAGAAGGATTTAAATTTATCTCACAAAAAAAAGTTTTTGCATTAATTGGTAAATTACCTAGCATATCTTACGTTATTAGTCAAAATAATTTAACTAATATAAAAATAGCAGGGACCATAAATAATAAATTTGAATCTAAATTAATAGTTAACAATGAGAATAAAATACTAATAACAATACTAAATAAAGTAATAAATACTCTTTCCGATGAAGAAATAAATAATATTAAACATAAATACTATTCAGTTATATATGATACCTCTATAGATTATTTTAGATTATTCAAAATAGTATTCCCTATACTAATAATTTTAATAATAATAGTTACTAGTAATAGAAAATTAAATAATGAAATTAAAAAAAGAAAAATCATAGAAGAAGAACTACATATTGTTGCAAACATAGATTCTTTAACAAAAATTTATAATAGAAGAAAAATAGAAAAGTTTTATACTAATGAACTATTAAGAGTAAAAAGATACGAAAGAGATTTATCAATAATATTTCTTGACATAGATAACTTCAAATTGATCAATGATTCATTTGGACATTCAGCTGCAGATGAAGTATTAACTAAATTGGCATATGTAATTAAAAATAATATTCGTTCTTCAGATTATTTTGGAAGATGGGGTGGAGAAGAATTTATAATAATTCTTCCAGAAACAGATAAATTAAAAGCTCATAATCTAGCTTATATTATAAAAGAAAAAATCAATTCTACAGATTTCAATATTGAAAGAAGTGTAACTTGTAGTTTTGGAGTATCTCAATATGAAGAAACGGATTCAAAAGATTCATTATTAACTAGAGCTGATAATGCAATGTACTATGTTAAAAACAATGGAAAGAATGGTGTTAAAGTAGTATAAAACTACTTTAACTATAATTGATATTTTTTAATAAACTCATTACTTATATCAATGATTTTTCTTTCTTGTAAAGATTTTAATACACTTTTCGTACAATCAACATCATCTGGCCATCTTCGTTGAAAATTATCATATGAATTTTTATTTGTACCATCTACACATATTGTATTTGTATCATAATATATGTCTCTATTTGAATCAATATTATTTACAACCCTCCAAACTAACATATATTGATTATTTAAATCATTTTGATTTCCTTCATCAACAATAATTAAAATCTTTAAATTCTCATAAATTTCTTTTAAATCTTCAAATAAATGTTTTTGAGATCTTTTTTTATCGACACTAATAACTGTTACTGGATTTTTTGTATTAGTAAAATATTGTTTTAAATTTTTCACTTCTGCTGTTAGATTATTTATTTTAATTAATAATTCTTGATCACTTAATAAAGTAATCCCTGATTCCTTAATCTCTTCACCCGTACAATCAATACCCAATTTTCCACCTACTGCAAATTTGGGAGAGGAATGATCTAAGGCATCAACTACTCCTTTTGATATTAATATGTCATCAATATTTATTCTATTTAATATATATTCACTTATAGCTTGATGATCATCTAAAGCTGGTGAATCCTCATTCACAAAAATTGCATGTTTTACAAATGACATTTGACCTACTCCCCAAAATGCATGCATCATTTGAGAAGCATGTCCAGGATATAAAGTTTTTATTTTTGCAAGTATTAAATTATGAAAAACTCCATTTTCAGGCATATAATAATCAATTAAATCTGGTGCAGTTGTTTTTAACAATGGTAAAAATATTCTCTCTGTGGCATGTCCCATATATTTATCTTCTAAGGGAGGTTTACCAACAACTGTAGCTAAGAAAACTGGCTTATTTTTTTGTGTTATCGCAGTAACGTCCATAAAAGGATATTCCTCTTCTAAAGTATAATATCCTGTATGATCTCCAAATGGTCCTTCAATTCTTAACTTACTAGTATCAACGAATCCTTCTATTATATAATCATTATCTTTTGGCACATAAATATCATTAGTAATACTTTTTACTAATTGCGCATTTTTATTTTTTACAAAACCATATAACATTAGTTCAAATATTCCTATTGGTAAAGGAGCTTGCCCACACCAAATATACATTGGGTCTCCACCAATACCAATTGATACAGGCATTTTTTTACCAGCTTTTTTATATTCATGAAAAAAATGATTTGAATCTTTATGTATTTGCCAATGCATTCCTAAAGTATGATCATCATAAACTTGTAGTCTATACATACCAAGGTTTTTCATCTCACCATTTAATGAAGTAGTATAAACTTGTCCCATAGTAATAAACGGTCCACCATCTTGTTCCCAAGTTGTTAAAATAGGTAAATCTGATAACTTAGCTTCTTTACCTATTTTTATAACTTGTTGACATTCACCTTTTCCTTTTAATTTTTTAGGAATAGTATTTTTTAAAGCAAAAAGTTTACCAAAAGTTGATAATTTCTCACTAAAAGTTGTTGGTGGTTTCATTTTAAGTAAACTCTGTATTTCTGCACCAATTTTATCACCATCTCCAATAAAAAGTTTTACAGCTTTTTCATTACAGAAGACATTCATCAATACTGGCTCATCAAACTTTTTTTTATTTTTTTTATCTACAACATTTGTAAACAAAATTGCCTTAGAATCTTCTTTTTTAACTTCTATATACGCAATATGAGGTATTTCTAAATATATATCAAGTTCATCATCAATAATTTTTAATAAATTATTTTTTTTTAATAAATCTATAGCTTCTTTCATAATCTTTCCCAAATTTTTTTTATGCTTAAATATTTGATATTCTATCTTATTTTATATTTTTGCAATATTAATTTATATATCATAAAGAAAAAATTAATGAGAGAAAGATATGTACAATTTTGATGAATTAATAGATAGAAGAAATACTAATTGCGTAAAATATGATGCTTTAGATATATATTTTGGAAAAGAAGATTTACAACCTTTATGGGTTGCTGATATGGATTTTAAAACTCCTGATGTAATTAACAAAGCAATTTTAAATAGAGCTAATCACGGAATATATGGATATGCAAAACCATCACTAAAAACATACAAATTAATACAAAAATGGATGAAGAATAGACATAACTGGGATATTCAAACAAATTGGATATCTTTTGCAAATGGTGTAGTGCCTTCTTATTCAGCTGCAATTGAAGCATATAGTAATGAAGGAGATGAAATTATTGTACAAACGCCTGTATACTTTCCTTTATTTAAATGCGTAAAGAAAAACAATAGAAAACTTATTACTAATCCATTAATTGAAAAAAATGGCTATTATACTATGGACTTAGAAGATTTAAAATCAAAAATAAGTAAAAAAACAAAAATATTAACTTTATGTTCCCCTCATAATCCAGTTGGAAGAGTTTGGAGTAAAAAAGAATTAGAAGAATTAGCAAATATTTGTATTGAAAACAATATAGTTATAATCTCAGATGAGATACATGCAGATTTAGTTTTTAAGAAATTTACTCCATTAGCATCAATTTCAAAAGAGATCTCAAATATAACTCTAACTCTTAACTCAGCAGGCAAAACATTTAATATTGCTGGATTAAATTGTTCATATGCTATATCTGAAAATAATGAATTATTAGAAAAATTTAATGATATCTGTATTAAAAGAGAAATCAATTCAATAAATATATTTGGATTTACTGCTTTAGAAGCAGCTTATGAATCTGGGGAGCCTTGGTTAGATGAATTATTAATATACTTGAAATCAAATATAAAATTAGTTGAAGATTATCTAAAAGAAAATAGCTCGAAAATTAGTTTTTATCCCCCAGAAGCAACTTATTTGCTTTGGTTAAGCTTTAAAAATTATGATATTTCTCATACAAAAGTTAACAAAAAGTTATTAAATGAATCTAAAATTGCACTTAACAATGGTAAGTCATTTGGGAGCGAAGGTAATAATTATTTTAGGCTAAATTGTGCACTTCAAAAAGAAAAACTAGAGTTGGCATTGAGTAAGTTAGTAACATATTTCTAGTTGAAAAAGAAATATATATTACAATTTTTCTCACTATTAGAATTGTTTTTAAATTTATTGATAATAGCTTTATTATTATCTAAAAGTTATTGTACAATTCAAAACAATTAAATATATGGGATAGATTATGTCAACACATCTAATTCTTTCATCAGTAATTTTTGTTTCAATAGCATTTATTTTAGTAGGAGTTTTCTTATTAACTAAATATCTTGGTCCAAATAATACTGATGACAAATTAAAAAATACGGTTTACGAAAGTGGTGTTACCAATCCAATTGGAAATACTAATATAAAATTCTCAGTAAAATTCTACCTTGTCGCTATAGGTTTTTTATTGTTTGATGTGGAAATAATCTTTATGTTTCCCTGGGCAGTCAATATTTTAGAACTTGGATTTGCAGGTTTAATTAAAATGTTTATTTTTATTGGACTACTTTTTGCGGGGTTAATTTATATGTATAAGAAAAAGGCATTATCATGGGATTAGGAGCTGAAGCAAATTTTGGTGACTCAGTAGTTACTACTAGGCTTGATCAAGCAATAAATTGGGCAAGATCATATTCAATGTGGCCAATGGCATTTGGAACGGCATGTTGTGGAATAGAATTTATGTCAGTTGCTGCGGCAAAATATGACATATCAAGATTTGGTGCTGAAGTTGTAAGATTCTCTCCTAGACAAGCTGACTTATTAATAGTCGCAGGTACTATTTCATATAAACAAGCTCCAGTTTTAAAAAAAATCTGGGATCAAATGTGTGAACCAAAATGGGTAATATCTATGGGAGCATGTGCTTCTTCTGGTGGTTTTTATGATAACTATACAACATTACAAGGAATAGATGAAGTTATTCCTGTTGATGAATATGTTTCAGGATGTCCTCCTAGACCAGAAGCTGTTTTAGATGCAATTATGCGAATACAAGAAAAATCATACGATGAATCTATTATAAAAAATAGAGAAACTAAGTATAAAGGGATTTTAGATGCTTAAGCCAGATATACTTATTGATGCCAGTGAAATAAAATCAACAATTGCAAATTTAAAAAACAAAGAGAACTATACAATTTTATTAGATATTACAGCTGTTGATTATTTAGAATACCCAGATGTTACACAATCTAGATTCGCAGTTATTTATATATTAAGAGATAGTACTTTTAAAAAACATTTAACTATAAAAGCTTTTGTAGATGATAATACATTAGAGGTTGACTCAATTACAGAACTTTATTTTGCAGCTGACTGGGGAGAAAGAGAAGTATTTGATCAATATGGTATCAAATTCAAAGGACACCATAACTTAAAAAGAGTATTAAATCATCATCAATTCAAGGGTCATCCTTTAAGAAAAGATTATGAAATAACAAAAGGTCAAATTTGTACTGAGACTGAAGACTTAATGGATGAAATGAATCCATTATTAAAAAAATATGGTTATAAAGATCAAGATTTAGAAGATTTAATGATGCTAAATGTTGGACCATCTCACCCAGCATCACATGGTACAATTAGAAATTTTGTTGCTATGGAAGGTGAAACAATTAGAGCATGTGTTACAGAAATTGGTTATTTGCATAGAGGGTTTGAAAAATCTTGCGAAAACCATACTTACTCACAAATAATTCCTTATACTGATAGACTAAATTATTGTTCAGCTATGTTAAATAATATTGGATATTGTAAAGCAGTTGAAGATATGATTGGTATTGATATAACCGCACGAGCAAAAATGATTAGAGTTATAATTGGTGAACTTTCAAGACTTACAGATCATATAGTTTGTAATGCAGCAAATATGGTTGATCTTGGTGGACTTACTAACTTTTGGTATATTTTTGCTCCAAGAGATAAAGCCTACGATTTATTTTCAAAACTTACTGGTGCAAGGTTAACTAATACCTATACTAGAATCGGTGGACTAGAATTTGATTTATATGATGGTTTTGATGAAGATTTAGAAGATGTTTTAAAAGATGTTGAAAAAGCGATAGTAGATTCTTTATCTTTAATTGAACATAATAAAATTTTTCATGATAGAACACAAGACGTTGGAATAATTAATGCAGATTTTGCAATTGATTCAGGTATTACAGGAGTAAATTTAAGAGCAGCTGGAATACCTTTTGATTTAAGAAAAGATACTCCATATTATGGATATGAAAATTTTGATTTTGACATTGTTGTTGGAAGCCATGGTGATGTTTATGACAGAATTATGTGTAGATTTGAAGAGATGAGACAATCAATGAAAATCATTAGACAAGCTATGAAAGAATTACCAGATGGAGATATAAATGTAAATAGACCTGATATTTTTCTTCCATCAAAAAAAGATGTTTATGGAAACATTGAAGGACTTATGAATCAATTTAAATTAACTTTTGAAGGGATTAAAGTGCCTAAAGGTGAGTTTTATTCTGCTACAGAAGGTGCAAATGGTGAATTAGGATTCCATATTACAAGTGATGGAAGTGGAACTCCATATAAAGTTAAGTGTAGACCACCATGTTATTATGCTCTTGGGGCATATGCAAGAATTGTAGAGGGTAATATGTTAGCTGATGCTGTTGTTACAATGGCGAGTATGAACTTTATTGCAGGGGAGTTTGATAGATAATGAGTAAATTTAAATATACTGAAGAAAAAGAAAAAGAATTTCAAAATATTGCAAGCAAATACCCAAAAATTGATGCCATGATGTTGCCAGCTCTTTGGTTAGTACAAGAACAAGAAGGTTGGGTAAGTCCAGATGCTATGGTATTTGTTGCGGATAAGTTAAATAAAACTCCAATCGAAGTTTATGAATTCGCTACATTTTATACAATGTTTAATCTAAAACCAATTGGAACATATCATATTGAACTATGTAAAACATTATCATGTATGATAATGGGTGCTCAAGACTTAAGAAGATTTATAAAAGATACTATAGGTATTGAACCAGGACAAACAAGTTCTGACGGAAAATTTCATTTAAGTGAAGTTGAATGTCAAGGTGCTTGTGGAGGTGCTCCAATGATTGCTTTAAATCATACTTATCACGAAAATCTAACTGTAGATAAATTAAAGAACATCTTAGAGGAGTGTAAATAATGGCTGCTGAAATTGTAAAAATTGTTAGTAAAAATTTCGACATTCCTGACTCTCATAAATTAGAGGTTGCCTTAAAAAATGGTAGATATGAATCAATTGATAAATTATTTACGATGAAACCAGATGATATTACTGAAGAAGTTTGTAAATCAGGTTTAAGAGGAAAAGGTGGTGGTGGAGCTGCATGTGGACCAAAATGGAAACTTATGCCACCAATTGATGATAGACCTAGATATCTTATTTGTAATGGTGATGAATCTGAACCTGGAACATTTAAAGATAGACAAATTTTTCAATATGACCCACATCTTCTAATTGAAGGAATTATATGTACTTGTTATGCAATTGGTGCTCATGATTCTTATATTTATATCAGAGGTGAATATAAGTGGTTTATTGATAGATTAAATGATGCAATTGAAGAAGCTTATGAAGCTGGAATAATTGGTGATAAAGTAATGAACAAATATGATTATAGAATAAATATCACAGTTCATAGAGGTGGAGGTGCCTATATTTGTGGAGAAAAATCTGCACTTATTGAGTCTATAGAGGGTAAACGTGGGCATCCAAGACTTAAACCACATGGAAAAGAGTGTGAATGGTTTTACGATAACCCAGCAACAGTTAACAACGTTGAAACTATTGCATCTGTTCCAAATATTGTATTAAATGGATATGAATCGTATACGAAATATGGAACACAAAAAGCTCCAGGAACAATGTTATTTGCTATGAGTGGACCTGTAAAAAACCCTGGCGTTTATGAAATGCCTTATGGTAATAAAATGACTGATGTAATCAATGAAATTGGTGGTGGAATGCTAGAAGGGAAGAAGTTAAAAGCTGTTATTCCAGGGGGAGCTTCTTGTCCTATTTTAACTGCCCAAGAAGTTGAAAAAGCATACCTAGATTATGAATCAATGTGGGATATTGGTTCGACACTTGGGACTGGCGGTATGATGATAATTGATGAGAGTATATCAATGGTCGAAGTAGCCAAAAACTTAATAGAGTTTTACCACCATGAATCTTGTGGACAATGTACTCCTTGTAGAGAGGGTACTGGATGGATAGATAAAATCATTAAAAAGATTTTAGATGGTGAAGGAACAGATGATGATCTTAAAACTATACTTGATGTTTGTGAAACAATGAATGGTAAAACTGTTTGTGTATTCGCACCGGCTGTGAAGGATATAATCAAAAGTATAGTAAATAAATATAGACATGAATTTGTAACACACTTCAACAATTAATTTAAATAAGGAGAAAATATGGGAAAGAATACTTTTACATTAACGGATAACAGAGACGGTAAATCGTATGAATACGATATTATGAGTGGAACAAGAGGGCCAGATGTTCTAGATATTAGATCTTTTTATAAAGACTCTGGTATGTTTACATATGACCCTGGTTACACATCAACAGCTTCATGTGACTCTAAAATCACATTTATTGATGGGGAAAACTCTGAATTAAGATACAGAGGAATTGATATAGCTGATCTTGCTGGAAAACATTCTTATTTAGATGTTTGTTATTTATTAATGATAGGTAGATTACCAACTAAAGAAGAATCAAATGGATTTGATTTAGAAATTAGACATAGATCTTTTGTTCATGAAGGTTTAATAAGAATTTTTGATGCCTTCCCAAATCATGCGCATCCAATGGCAACTTTAGGTTCTGCTGTTATGGCTTTATCTACTTTTTACAAAGAACACTTAACGCTTGAAGATGAAGATCAATTTAAAGAAATGAGAAGAAGAATTGTTGCTAAAATACCAACAATTGCAGCTATGGCTTATAGAAACTCTATTGGCGTTCCAATGATTTATCCTGATGTAGATAGATATTTCACAGAAAACTTTTTATATATGATGAGAGCTTATCCAGGTGGTAAGATGAAAAATATTGGAAATGGATTAAATGAAGAAATCAAACAAGTAGAAGTTGACGCATTAGATGCTATTTTTACATTACATGCTGATCATGAACAAAATGCATCTACTACAACTGTAAGAGCAGTAGGTTCAACTGAAGCACATCCTTATGTATCAATTGCATCTGGTATTGCAGCTTTATGGGGTTCTGCACATGGTGGAGCTAATGAAAAAGTTATGGATCAATTAAAATTAATTGGTGATATCAAAAATGTACCAACTTATATTGCAAAAGCAAAAGACAAGCATGATCCATTTAGATTAATGGGATTTGGACACAGAGTATATAAAAACAGAGATCCAAGAGCAGAAGCACTAAAAGGTTTACAAGATAAATTAAGAGAAGAGTTAAATCTTGATTCAAAATTATTAGATGTAGCAGCAGCAGTAGAAGAAGCAGCATTAAGTGATGATTATTTTAAAGATAGAGGATTATATCCAAATATAGACTTTTACTCAGGGGTAATTCTTACAGCTCTTAAAATTCCTGTAGAAATGTTTACACCTATTTTTGTTATTGGTAGAACTGTTGGGTGGATTACTCAATGGTCAGAATTAAAACAAGACCCAAGTGCTAAAATTGCTAGACCTAGACAATTATACACTGGTAAATAGAAAATTAAGCGGTCAAAAAAAGGAGATAACACAATATGAGTGAACTTGTTAAACTATCAGTAAATGGTGATGAAATTGAAGCAGAGAAAGGGAGTCTATTAATAGACTCTCTTTTAGATAGAGATATTCATATTCCTCATTTTTGCTATCATCAAGCCTTAGGGAAAGATGGGAACTGTAGAATGTGTATGGTTGAAATTGAAGGCCAAAAAAGACCACAAATTGCATGTGATACTCCTATTAAAGATGGAATGATTGTACGTACAGTTGGAGCTAATATTGAGAAAGTAAGACGTGAAATCTTAGAATTACAATTAATCAATCATCCAATTGACTGTCCAACATGTGACCAAGCAGGAGAGTGTAAGCTTCAAGATTATTATATGGAGTCTGGATTTTACGAATCTAGAGTACAAGTAGATAATAAAAACCATGCTAGAAAAGCAACTGAACTTGGTAACAATGTAATGCTTGACCAAGAAAGATGTGTTCTATGTACACGATGTGTTAGATTTTGTTCTGATATTACAGGAACGAATGAACTTGGTGTTATAAATAGAGCTGATCACTCTGTAATTGGTACTTTTCCAGGTAGACCGCTTAGCAATCCTTATTCAATGAATGTTGTTGATTTATGTCCAGTAGGTGCTTTAACATCACAAGATTTTAGATTTCAACAAAGAGTATGGTTTCTTGAAACATTTAACGCAATATGTAATGGATGTTCAAGAGGATGTAATATAACTGTAGATCATAGAAAAGAAAAATATAAAGATGATCAAATTTTTAGATTTAAACCAAGAGCAAATAAAGAAGTAAATGGTTGGTTTATATGTGACGAAGGAAGATTATCTTATAAAAAAGAGAACGAAAATAGATTTGTTACTCCTTTAATAAACAATACTGAAACAGAATTAGATAAAGCGATTACAAAAACTTTCAAGCTATTAACGGAAGAAAAAAAGAATATCTTATTTGTTTTAGACCCTAACCTATCTCTAGAAGAGATGAAAAATACAAAAAGTCTTTCTAATGTATTAAAAGCAAATATTACAGGATATGCTCCACAATATATTGATGAATCATTTGGAGATGACTATTTAAAGAAAAATGATAGAAGTGCTAATAGAGCAGCTTATAAACATTTAGATATTAATGAAGAAAAAAATGATTTTGATGCATTAATTGCTGATGCTTCACTAGTTGTTATTTTAGGAAATAATTATTTTGATAACAATATAGATTTATTAAAAGATAAAAAAGTAATAAGTTGTTTTTCACATAAGTGTGAAACTATTTCAAAATCAGATGTTGCTATTCCAATGTCATCATTTTATGAAAAAAGTGGTACTTATATGAATTTTTCAGGGATTCAACAAAAAGTAATTTCAAAAATGAAGAAAAATAGACCAATGGAGTCTATTACTTCAATTATAGAACATATTAAAAGTATAATAGATAAAGGTAATCTATGAGCACAGCTTCAATAGTAATTATTATTGTAAACATAATTATTGCCAAAATTCTTGCAGTAGGAACTACTCCAATTATGGTTTGGTGGGAAAGAAGAGTTGCCGGTTTAATGCAAGATAGAACTGGTCCAAATAGAGCTGATATAGCAGGTATAAGATTAGGTGGGCTTATTCAAGCAATTGCAGATATGTTAAAACTTATATTTAAAGAAGATTTTACTCCTGCACATATAAAATATAAATTTTTATATACTATTGCTCCAGCAATTGTTTTTATTTCATCATTTTTAACAATGGCAGTTATTCCTTTTGCAGATACACTAGTTATTGATGGAGAAAGTTTTATCATGCAAGCTATTCCGACTAATCTTGGGATTATGTGGTTCTTAGCTTTTGCTGGACTTTCTGTATTTGGTATTATATTAGGTGGATATGCATCTGAGAATAAATATGGTCTTTTAGGTGGAATTAGAGCTTCAGCTCAAGTTATATCTTATGAAGCAGCAATGGCATTATCAGTTATATCAATCCTATTAACTTATGGATCAATTGATTTAAGTGATATGGTAAGAGCTCAAAGTGGAACATTTTTCGGAATTATTCCTGCATGGGGTATCTTTATGCAACCTTTAGCAGCACTTATATTTATTGTAACTGCCTTTGCCGAAACAAATAGAACTCCATTTGATATTGCAGAAGGAGAGTCTGAACTTGTTGCAGGATATCATACAGAATATTCAGCAATGAGATTTGGTCTTTTCCAAGTTGGTGAATATGCAGCTATGTCTGCTTCTTCTGCAATTATTGTAACTCTATTTTTTGGAGGTTTTAATATACCTTGGATGGATACACAAGCACTACAAAGCAATATGAATATTATAATTTTTGCTTTATTGATTATAGTTCCATTTACTACATATTTATTAACAAAATGGATGAATAAAAACTATAATTGGCTAGACGCTAATGACAAAAGACAAAGAGAAAAAAACATTTTAATCAAAGCATTTTGGTTAATTACTGCACTTTTAATGATTGCTTTTGTTCTGATACTTACTACAGGACTAGGGGCAAATGGAACTAATATTGCAACTGCAATAATTCAAATTGGAGCTTTTATTACAAAGTTCTTTATGATGAGTTTTGTATTCATTTGGATTAGATGGACATTATTAAGATTTAGATATGACCAATTGCAAATGTTAGGATGGAAAGTGTTAATACCTTTATCAATATTAAATATTGTAATAACAGCTATTGTAGTTGTAGCAACAGGAAGTTAGAATGGGAATTAAAATAGTACCAAGACATGGAAAGTCTTTAAAAGACAAATTATATATTCCAGCAATTATTGGTGGAATGAAGACAACTTTTACACATTTCAAAAAGAATTTAGGAGATGTGTCTAATTTAAGAACTATGCAATATCCAGAGGTTCAGCCTGATGATATTACAGATAGATACAGAGGGGTTCATCGTCTTACAAAATGGGATGATGGAAGTGAAAAATGTGTTGCATGCTATATGTGTGCAACAGCATGCCCTGCTCAATGTATTTTTATAGACGCAGAAGAAAGATTTGATAATGTAGCAGAAAAGAGGCCTAAAGAGTTTAAAATAGACCTTTTAGAGTGTGTTTATTGTGGATATTGTGTTGAAGCTTGTCCATGTGATGCTATAAGAATGGACACTGGAATTTTTAGTTTTACAGCAAGTAAAAGAGAAGACTTTCTAGTTGACAAAAAAAGATTAATGTCACATGAACGTTCGAAGGATTTTGATAATGAGTAATATAATGTTTATAGCTTTAAGTTTTTTTGCAATCTCTGGCGGTATTGTAATGTTAGTATATAAGAACCCAATGTATTGTGCTCTTGGATTATTAATATCAATACTTTCAGTTGCAGGTCTATTTGCACTATTAAATGCAACATTTTTATTTATGGTACAAATAATTGTTTATGCTGGTGCCATAATGACATTAATTCTATTTTTATTAATGTTCTTAAACATTAAAGAGGAAAACTTACCGAAAGAACCTAATAAATTTTTATTAATTATTTTAGGCGCTGCTGTTATGATTCCTTTTAATATAGTAATATTAAAAGCAGTAGCTAAATTGCCAGATGCAAATATGAATATTATGGAAAATACTTTTGGTGAAATTAAAACAATTGGATCAAAACTATATACTGAATGGATATTAGCATTTGAGTTAGTTTCTATTTTATTACTTATAGCATTAATAGGGTCAATAGTATTAACTCAAAAGAAAAAAATGAATAAGGAAAATTCATGATTAGTTTAAGCTCGTACGCTTTCGTTTCAATGATATTATTTTCTATTGGAGCTATAGGTGTAATTGCAAGAAAAAACATTTTTGTAATCTATATGTCAATAGAATTAATGTTAAATGGTGTGAATTTATTCTTAGTAACATTTGCAAGATATCATTTTAATATGGATCCACAAATAGTTACAATCATGGTAATATCAATTGCTGCTGCTGAAGCTGCAATTTTCTTATCAGTAATTATACTTTTATACAGATCTAAAAAATCACTAGATACTGACGTATTTACAACTCTAGCACAAGGAGAAAAATAATGAATGATACTTCTTTATTGGTCTGGATCATTTTATCTCCTTTATTAGGTGCAATATTAAATGGTGCATTTTACTTTTATCATATTAAGAAAAAACCAGTTTCAGAGTTAGTTTTTTGTATTATTGGAACAGGTACTCCTTTAATTGCATTTTTAATTACTCTGTCACTTTTTTTAAATATGGTAGAAACACAAACAACTTATAATCAAGTTTTATTTACATGGTTAAATATTGATTCTTTAAATATACAAATGGGATTCTTAGGTGATAACCTTTCAATATTTATGTCTATGTTTGTTACATTTGTTGGATGGTTAATTCATATTTATGCAATAGGATATATGACTGGAGACAATGGTTTTGGTAAATTTTTCGCTTACTTTAATTTATTTTTAGCATCAATGTTAATTCTAGTTTTAGCAGATAATCCAGTTATATTATTTATTGGTTGGGAAGGAGTAGGAGTTTGTTCTTACTTACTAATTTCATTTTACTATAACAACAAAGATAACGTAATTGCAGGGAATAAAGCATTTATTGCAAATAGAGTTGGAGATTTTGGTTTTATTCTAGGTTTAATAACTCTATTTTTTGCTCTTGGTGAAGTTGATTTAAGTTTTGCATCTTTAGAAGCTAATATTTCAAATGCATCACCAAGTTTATTATTATTATCTGGTTTCTTATTATTCGTTGGAGCAATGGGAAAATCAGCTCAAATACCTTTATACGTTTGGCTTCCAGATGCAATGGCAGGACCGACACCTATTTCGGCATTAATTCATGCTGCTACTATGGTAACAGCTGGTGTTTATATGGTAGCTAGATTTCACTTTCTTTATTCAGGAATTGAAGAAATAGGAATATTCATAGCTTATATTGGAGCTTTTTCAGCTCTTTTTGCTGCAATTATTGCAACTAGACAAACTGATATTAAAAAGATACTAGCTTATTCAACTATGTCACAATTAGGTTATATGTTTATAGCTGTTGGTTTGGGATTTTATAGTTCAGGATTATTTCATGTATTTACACATGCATTTTTTAAAGCAATGTTGTTCATGGGTGCTGGTGGTATGATTATTGCACTTCATCATGAACAAAATATTTTTAAAATGGCTCAACATAGAGCTTCATTACCTATTATTAAAGCAACATTTTTTATAGGGGTAATAGCAATATCAGGAGTTCCTTTTTTCTCTGGTTTCTTTTCTAAAGATGCAATTTTAGCTGCAGCTTTTCAAGAAGGAGAATATCTTATTTGGGGTATAGCAATGTTTACTGCATTCTTAACTGCTTTTTATATGTTTAGAATGTTTTTCATTCTTTTTATTGCACCAAACAAACATACAGAAAATTATGTTTATACTTCAAAAACTATTACTTTTCCATTAATAATACTTGCAATTGGAGCTATATTTGCAGGTTATCTAAATTTACCTACAATATTGTGGGGAGAACATTTAGTTGATACTTGGCTTTCTATGCTAAATTCTAAAACTATTCACATGTCACATGCAACAGAATGGATTTTAATCTTTTTATCAGTTGCAGTAGCAAGTGCAGGTATCTTTGTAGCATATAAAAAATACTCAAATTTTGATGTATTTAAACCAGAAGAAGAGACAGGAATTATTGGAAATAAATTCTATATTGATGAATTATATGACAGAATTTTTGTTCAATTTTCTAAAAAGATTTCTATATTTATTGATCAAACTTTAGATATTAAAGTTATTGATGCATTTATTATGGGAACTTGTAATGGATTTATTTCATTAGGTAAAAAAGTAGCAACTCTTCAAAATGCTAACGTTAGATTTTATGCAATCTTCATGCTTACGGGTATGAGTTGTATATTTATATATTTATACATTTCTTTAGGACTATAATTATGGGTGCAGATATATTATCATTTATTATCTTTTTACCAGCAGCTGTTGCTTTTGGTTTAATGATTACTACAAAACACGTAGAGACAGTTAGAAATATTGCATTTTTAACTACATCAGTTACACTAGCACTTGTACTTAAAATTTACATTGAGTTTGAACCAAGTTCAGGTATGCAATTTGTTACAAACGTACCGTGGATTGCTTCATATGGAATTAATTATTTTATTGGTGTTGATGGATTTTCTTTAACTATTCTTATGATGATTGCTATTTTAATTCCAACAGCATATTTATTATTATGGGAAGGAAGAACAAAAGGTTACTGGATTAATATGCTTCTAGTTCAAGCTGGGGTAACTGGTACACTTTTAGCATTAGATGTGATTTTATTTTATTTCTTTTGGGAAGTTATGCTTTTACCAATATTTTTAATGATTGGTATTTATGGATTTGGAGATAAAATTTTCACTACTATAAAAGTTACTATTTATACAATGGCAGGTTCTTTACTAATGTTTATAGCTATTTTATATCTTGGTGTAGCATATCATAATGAATTTGGAGTTTGGTCATTTCAATATAATAATTTAACTGAAATAACTTCATTAACTTATAATCAGAAAATATGGTTATTTTTGGCATTTCTTTCAGCATTTGCAATTAAAATTCCTATTTTTCCATTACATACTTGGATAATGGAAACATATAAAAATGCTCCAACAGGTGCAGTTTTTTTATTATCATCTATTATGGCAAAACTTGGAGTATATGCAATTGTTAGATTTTTAATTCCTATTTTTCCAGAAATATATGTTGAATTTTCAACATGGTTTGTTTTTATTGGTTTATTTGGATTAATATACTTTGGTATTGCAGCTCTAATGCAAGATGATATAAAAAGAATGTTTGCTTATTCTTCAGCTTCTCATTTAAGTTTTATAGCTGCTGGTATATTTTCATTAAATGAATATGGTATTAACGGTGCTTTATATTTAATAATTGCACATGCAATTGCAACAGGTGCACTATTTTTACTAGTTGGATTAATTCATGATGAAACTGGATATAAAACTATAAAAGACTTAGGTGGCTTAGCAAAAGGTGCACCAATATTTACGACAATTTTTGCAATTATGTTATTTGCTAATGTTGGATTACCAGGTACAAATGGATTTGTATCAGAATTACTAATAATATTTGGTATTTATGAATTTAACCATACTCTTGGCTATATATCTGCATTAACTGTAATTATTGGTGCTTCATATATGTTATGGATGTTTCAAAGAGCTATTTTACAAGATAGAGAGGGAGAAGTGTTAAAATTTAGAGATTTGAAAATAAAAGAAATCATAGGTCTAGCTCCTTGGGTTTTCCTAGTTTTCTTAATGGGTATATACCCTGAAATTTTTATTAATAAATTTGAACCAACTGTTACGCACTATTTAAATGATATCTTACAAATTGGAGCAACTAAATGAGTCAACTAATATATATATTACCATCGCTAATAGTTTTAATAACTGCCGTTGCTTTAATGTTTATGAGTATGTATGAGAATAAATTTAGTACAAAAACTTATATTATTGTATCATCGTTATCTTTATTTATTGCATTGATATTTGCATTCATACCATTTGGAGAATTGTATTCAATTAAACCTTACCATTCAGTTTTTAATGACGTTTTAATATTTGATACCTTTTCAAACTTTTTTAATATATTATTAATTGCAGGTACTTTACTTACTTTATTAATAGGTGAACACTATTTTCAAGCAAAAACATTCTTTAAAGGTGAATTTTTCTCAATATTACTATTTGCCTTATTTGGAATGATGTTACTTGCAAATGCAAATGAATTAGTGACAGCTTATATTGCCTTAGAAATTGCGTCATTCGCAGTTTATATAATGGTTGGATATAATACTGAAGATTCAAGAAGAATAGAAGCAATATTTAAATATTTAGTTTTAGGTTCTTTTATAGGAGCTTTTTATCTTTTAGGAGTTGTATTAGTATTTGGAGCAACTCAAACGACAAACTTAAGTGAAATAGCCAGCTTCGTATCTAGTCATGAAAGTAATGATTTAACGCTTATATATATTGGAATAACACTTATTTTATTTACTTTTCTATTTAAAGTTGCTGCATTTCCATTCCAATCTTGGGTTCTTGATGTATATAGAGGTGCACCAATGATTATTACGGCATATATGGCATCTACTTTTAAAATTGCTATATTTTCGTTTTTCTTAAGATTAATACTTCAAGATATACAACCATTAATAGATTTCTGGGATTCAATTATTTATGTAATTATTATATTTACTCTTATATTTGGGACATGGCTTGCAGTTACTCAAAAAATAGTAAAAAGAATGCTTGCTGCTTCTTCAATTGTACATACAGGGTATTTGTTATTAGCTTTTATTTCTTTAGGACAAAATATTAATAGTGCTTATTCTTCAGTTTTTTATCTAATAGCATATCTTTTATCAGCCTTAGGTGCATTTGGTATAATTTCACATATCATATCTGAAACAAAAGTTAAAGTTACCTATGATGATTTTAAAGGTTTAGCTAAAGAGAGACCATTTTTAGCTGCTATGATGAGTATATTTTTATTTTCATTAGCTGGAATTCCTTCAACAGTTGGATTTATAGGTAAATTTTATGTATTTACAGAAGCAATTAATGCTGGTTTCGCTCCACTTGCAATATTAGCTATTATTGCAACTTTTGTATCTGTTTATTATTACTTTAAACTTATTGCAATGATGTATTTTTATCCTACGAAAGAAGTGTGTATCACAAATGATTTTAATGATAAAAGAGTATCAACTTATGCAATAGCATTCTTAGCAATGATAACAGTATTAGGTGGAATTGGTAGTGCAATAGTTTTCTTTATTCCTATTCTAAATATAGATACTTTAATTCATATTACTCAATTATCAGTACAATCTCTATTTTTAAAATGATGTTGAGTTGATTTGTAACATAGGTGCATAATTTTTTTTAATTATGTACTTTTAAAACTACTTTTAAAAAGCCCTAAAAATAGGGCTTTTTTTATGTAAAAAATAAATTGATGTACAATAACTGTACATAACTTCTACATCTTTAAACTACTGAATATAAGTACAATTACGATAATATATTATCAGCAAATAATTCGAAATCATAGGAAAGGATGTTAAATGAGTGACCTAATAGAAGGTTATTTAGGAAAAACGGTTGAAAGAAAAAAGAGCAGGATGCCAGCAAAACTTGATTATATTCAAAGTGCAACTGGCTTAATTCTTGGTCTTTTTATGTGGGGACATATGCTTCTTGTATCCTCAATTTTAATTAGTAAAGATTTCATGTATACAATTACAAAATTCTTAGAAGCAAGCTTTATTTTTGATGGAGGTAGTCCATTATTAGTATCAATTGCTGCATTTGTAATTTTTGTTATTTTTATAACTCATGCAGCTATGGGGATGAGAAAACTTCCTGGTAACTTCAAACAATATCAAGTAATGAAAGCTCATGCTGACAATATGGCACATGAAGACACTAAACTGTGGTTTACACAAGCATTCACTGGTTTTGCTATGTTCTTCTTAGGTTCAATTCACCTTTATATCATAATGACAAACTCAGATGCAATTGGTCCATATGCTAGTGCAGATAGAGTTTGGTCTGAATGGATGTGGCCTTTATATATCCTTTTATTATTAGCAGTAGAATTTCACGGAACAATTGGTCTTTATAGATTAGCTGTTAAATGGGGATGGTTTGATGGTAATGATCCAAAAGCCGCAAGAGCAAAACTAAAAAAATGGAAAAAAATATTAACTTGGTTCTTTTTAATTTTAGGATTTACAACACTTGCAGCATATATGAAAATTGGTATGGACCATGCAGATAATTATGGTGAAAGATATCAACCAACAGCAAAAGTGATTGAATATAAAATTAATAATGGGAGATTTGTGTAATGAAAATTAATTATTGTGACGCACTAGTAATTGGTGGAGGACTAGCTGGATTAAGAGCTGCCGTTGCTGCACAAAAAAAAGGGTTAAACACTATTGTTTTATCTTTAGTTCCTGTTAAAAGATCTCACAGTGCTGCTGCTCAAGGTGGTATGCAAGCTTCTTTAGGAAATTCTAAAATGTCAGATGGAGACAATGAAGACTTACACTTTGCTGATACAGTAAAAGGTTCTGACTGGGGATGTGATCAAGAAGTTGCAAGAATGTTTGTTCATACTGCACCAAAAGCTATTAGAGAATTAGCATCATGGGGTGTACCTTGGACTAGAGTTAGAGAAGGTTCAAGAGAAGCTGTTATTAATGCTAAGAAAACTACTATTACTGAAGATGCAGATAGACATGGATTAATTATGTCAAGAGATTTTGGTGGTACTAAAAAGTGGAGAACATGTTATACAGCAGATGCAACAGGTCATACTATGTTATTTGGTGTTGCAAATGAAGCTTTAAAACATGATGTTGATATAAGAGATAGAAAAGAAGCATTATCATTAATTCACGAAAATGGAAGATGTTATGGTTCAATTGTAAGAGATTTAATTACTGGAGAATTAGAAGCATATGTTGCTAAGGGTACATGTATAGCGACTGGTGGATATGGTAGAGTATTTAAACAAACTACAAATGCAGTAATTTGTGAAGGAATTGGTGCGGCTATTGCACTTGAAACTGGTGTAGCAACTTTAGGAAATATGGAAGCAGTACAATTCCATCCAACTCCAATTGTGCCTTCTGGAATTTTATTAACTGAAGGATGTAGAGGTGATGGTGGAATATTAAGAGATGTTGATGGTCATAGATTTATGCCTGATTATGAGCCAGAGAAAAAAGAGCTTGCATCAAGAGATGTTGTATCAAGAAGAATGATTGAACATATTAGAAATGGTAAAGGTGTTCCATCTCCATATGGCGATCATATTTGGTTAGATATATCTATTTTAGGAAGAGAACATATTGAGAAAAACTTAAGAGATGTTCAAGAAATATGTCAAATATTCAACGGTATTGATCCTGCTGATGAAGGTAAAAAAGGATGGGCTCCTGTTCTTCCAATGCAACATTATTCAATGGGTGGAATAAGAACAAAACCAACTGGAGAATCTCAAAACCTAAGTGGATTGTTCGCTTGTGGTGAAGCTGCTTGTTGGGATATGCATGGATTTAATAGACTTGGTGGAAATTCTGTATCTGAAACAGTTGTTGCAGGTATGATAATTGGTAACTATTTTGCCGATTTTTGTTTAGAAAATGATGTTACTATTCCTACAAAAACAGTTCAAAACTTTTTAGATAAAGAAGACAAATATCTTGATGAAATTCTAACTTATAATGGGAATGAAGATATATTTAGAATTAAAAACAGAATGCAAAACTTAATGGATCAAAAAGTAGGTATTTTTAGAGATGGAACTGGACTTTCTGAAGCCGTTGATGAATTAGAAGAACTACTTAAAAAAACAAAACAAATCAATGTTAAGTCTAAAGAGAAAGTTGGAAATCCAGAACTTGAAGAAGCTTATAGAGTTCCAAGAATGCTTAAAGTTGCACTTTGTGTAGCTAAGGGTGGAAGAGAAAGAACAGAATCTAGAGGTGCGCACTATAGAGAAGATCACCTAAAAAGAGATGATGCAAATTGGTTAAATAGAACTTTAACATCTTGGCCAAATGAAAATGATACATTACCAACTATAACATATGAAGATTTAGACATTATGACTATGGAAATGCCTCCAGCATTTAGAGGATATGGTGCTAAGGGAATGATTATAGAAAATGATTTATCTGCGAAAAGACAAGATGAAGTCGATTCTGTAAAAGAAAAAATGGAAGCCCAAGGGAAAGATAGACACCAAATCCAAGATGCATTAATGCCATTTGATTTACCTATGAATTATAGAGAGAAAAATGAAAGAGCAGGAGATAAGTAATGAGCGTAGAAAAAGGTAGAGAAATAATTATATCAGTTCTTAAGTTCAATCCAAGAAGTGCGGTTTCTAAACCACACTACGTTGATTACAAATTAGAAGAGACACCAGGTATGACTCTTTTTATTGCATTAATGAAAATTAGAGAAGAATACGATCCAGACTTATCATTTGATTTTGTTTGTAGAGCTGGTATTTGTGGTTCATGTGGTATGGTAGTAAATGGTAAGCCAGCTCTTGCTTGTAGAACTCTTATTTCTAATTATCCAGATGGTAAATTAACACTTCTTCCTATGCCTGCATTTGAATTAATTAAAGATTTATCTGTAAATACAGGTAAATGGATGGATGACATGTCTAAAAGAGTCGAATCTTGGATTGTTAATAATGATGAAGAGACTGATATTTCAAAAATGGAAGAAAGAGTTGATCCAGATATTGCAGATCAAACATTTGAATTAGACAGATGTATTGAATGTGGTATATGTGTTGCATCTTGTGGTACTAAACTTATGAGACCAGACTTTGTTGGACCTGTAGGCCTAAACAGAGTTGCAAGATTTGAAGTTGACCCTCATGACAGTAGAACAGCTGAAGACTTCTATGAATTAATTGGTGATGATGATGGAATTTTTGGTTGTATGTCTTTACTTGCGTGTGAAGATCACTGTCCAAAACATTTACCATTACAAAATAAAATTGCTTACTTAAGAAGAAAACTAGTAGCATTAAGATAAATTATATGAGAGGGGAACCTCTCATATATAAAAAATATAAAACTTCAAAATATTGGAGGGACCCTTGAGTTTAGCAAATGATTACTTCTTATTATATCAAGGTAAAAATATTGATCAAACAAGTACATATGGAACATTAGAAAATAAATATAAAAATGATTTTTTTGATATTGCAGCCTTAATTATATGTGCTAATAGAAAAAACTACGATAAATTTATTGCAATTAATAGCTTTAAAAAAGCTATATCTATAATTACAAATAAAGAAATAAAAAATCTTGATGAATTAAATCAACTTCAATATTGTATTATTAGTTCAATAGAAAAAAAAACAAATAATGATCAAATTGATGTTCTTCACAAAAGTTTCGAATATTTAAAAAAAGAAAATATTATTCAGGATGCAGAATGTAAGAAATTAATTTCTTTATTTGATCCAGAAGAATTAACTAATAATAATGAAGAAATTAATATTAATGAAAATATTCAAATAGATAACGATAAAACTTTTAAAGAGCAAAAATTAGAAATAGATGAATTAATAGGAGAGTTAAAAGATATATTTCAATCTGATGATTTCATAGAGGATTTAAATCGTACTTCAAACTATTTAAATAATCAAAAATTCTCCATAGGAATTACTGGTGTAATGAATGCTGGAAAATCTACAATGTTAAATGCGCTAATGGGACAAGAAATATTAGGAAGTGCCGTAGTTCCTGAAACTGCAAATTTGACCATAGTAAAACATGGTAAACCAGAAGCAAATGTTTTTTATTGGAACAAAGATGAATGGGGAAGAATAGAGTCTTCTGCAAAGCAAATACCATCAATAAAAGAATTTGTGGAGGAAACAAAAAAAATATTTGGTGATGATTTAAAAAAGTTAATACAAGAAGAATCTTATTTTGAACAAGTTGATATTAATAACCTTGCCGCATATACTTCTGCTGAAGCTAGTGGCAAGAAATGTAATCTTATAAAATATGTAGAATTAAAATCTGATTTACGCTTTTTAGAAAATGGTATAGAAATTGTTGATACTCCTGGATTAGATGATCCAGTTATACAAAGAGAAGAGATTACTAAAGAGTATTTAGCCCAATGTGATTTAATGTTTCATTTAATGAATGTATCTCAAAGTGCTACATTAAAAGATATTGAATTTATTATTGATGCACTTCTTTATCAAAATATCACAAAACTTTTAATTATTGTAACCAGAGCTGATACAGTATCTAAAGAGCAACTTGAAGAAGTTATTAACTATACTAAATCATCTATTAAAACACAGTTGAAAGCACAAAATAAAGATAGCAAATTAGATTACATATTAAACAGCATTAAATTTATTCCTATTTCTGGAAAAATGGCATTACTACATAGAACAAGTAGAAGTGAAGAAGCAAAAAAGGCAGGATATAACTTAGAAGATACTGGAATTTTAGAAATTGAAGAGTATTTAGAAGATACCTTATTTGGAAATAACTCTAGTAAGTCTGGTCTAATTATAACAAGTACAAAAAAACAAATCAGTAAAATTGTAAAAAAAGAGATAAAATCATTTAATTATGAATTAATATTATTATCTAAATCAAAAGAAGAATTAGAATCTTATTTATTAGACTTTACTAATCAAAAAGAAGCAAATAAAAAAATATTTACTTCAATAGAAGAAGATATAAATCTATATAAGAATGATGCAAAGAATTATATTAAAACTTTAGAAACTTTTTTAAGCACTGAGCTACTAGATTTACAAAATATAATAAAACAAAGAGTTTTTTCTGATGTAAAATATTCATATGAGAAATCTAAGAAAAAGCCACCTAGTTCTAGAATAAAAACAATTGTTGAAACAGCAATTAAAGATGGTATTATTGATATAATAAGAGATTATAGATATAAATTTATAAAAAAGTCACAAAGTATAGGTGAGATTTGTGAACAAAAATATCAAGATTTGGGTTTTGTTATAGGCCATAAAAATGATAATTTCGATGCAATTGGTTTTTTTAAAGATGATTTTAAAACTGGGTTTTTAACTTCCTCTAATGATATTTTAGTCTCTAAAATTGTAAATGAAGTGTCTAAAAGTAAAGCAAATAAATTACCTGAACTTGATAGAAATATATATAATTTCATAAAAGAAGAATTTACAGATATTGAAAAAACAATAAAAGAAAAAGCAAATAAAATTTCACAATTATTAATTGATAACTTTTTTAAAGAAATTTCTGAACCTTTAAAAGTATTTGAACATAAATTAAAAAAGGATGAAAAATCTTTACAAGATAGGATTTCTTCTTATGAAGAAAATGAAACTATTAAAGATGACCTAACGATAAGCATTCATGGGAAAATAAAAAAACTTGAGACAATCATAAAGGGACTTAAAAAATGAGTATTTTAAGTAATTTTGTAAAAGAGTATAATGATAAATACCTAGAAAAAACCAAAGAGTTTGAAAAAGGACTAGTGGGAGATATTAAAAGAGTTAGTGCTCAATTACTAGCAGAAAAATTTTTTCCGTCTGTACAATTAAAATCAATTTTAGATAAACAAATAAGAAGAGCCAGATATCCTATAGAAATAGCAATCACAGGGCAGTTTTCATCAGGAAAATCAACATTTCTTAATGCCCTACTTTCTAGAAATATTTTACCCACTGGGATAACTCCTGTAACATCAAAAGTAAACTTTATAAATTATGGTGAAGAATATAAACTAAAAATAACTTACCATTCAGGAGCACAAGAGTATGCTCCCATTGAAGCAATTGCCGATTTTACGGACCAACGTGAAAATGAGATGAATGATATAAAATATTTAACATTATATGCACCTATGGACATATTAAAAGATATATCATTTGTAGATACCCCCGGTTTAAATTCACAATCTCAAAGTGATACTGATACTACAAAAAAAGTATTAAGAGATGTGGGTGGTATTATTTGGTTAACATTAATAGACAATGCAGGTAAAATGAGTGAAGCAGAAGTACTTGAAGAGTATATGGAACATTTCAAAAATAAATCACTTTGTGTATTAAATCAAAAAGATAAATTTAATGATGAACAAATTCAAACTACTACTAATTACATAAAGAAAAAATTCAGTAAATATTTTTCTCAAGTAACCCCAATTTCGGCAAAAATGGCACTTGAATCAAGAAAACATCAAAAAAGAGTACTATTAGATTCCTCTTTTAAGTCAATTACTGACGAATTTAAAAAAGAGTTAAATAATAACCTTGATGTTAACTCTTTAGATTTTTTTAAAAATAAGTTTGAAATTTTTAAAAATGAAGTTAAAGAAATTAATAATAAAGACATGTCTAATGATATGAGGTTACTTAAAGAATCTAATATTAATGAAGTTTTAGAATTTATTGAAAATATTATTAGACCGCAAGCATCTGAATCTAAAGAGTTTGCTATTAAAAAAGATCTAAAAGGTATTTGTGATATTTTAATAAAAGAGTATGAGACTATAATTGGTGTTTATAATTCTTTATCAAATATTTTAAAAAAGTCTGAACTAGATGTATTAAATAATTTTGATAAAATACAAAAAACTTACGCAAAAGAGCTCTTTATAGTATATAATTCATTAGAAGCAATTATGGAAAAGATGGCTCATGAAACTTATAAGAGTATCAAAAAACAAAAAACAAGTCGTTTTGAAGAAAAATCAGGATTTTTAAGTAAAGATAATTTTGAAAAAATTGAATATGATACTTATTGGATAGATTCAGATAATGTATACAAAAATTTATTTTATGACGACCAAACCGTAGATAAAATGTTTAAAAGGGCAATTAAACAACTAAAAGAGATTGAAATAAATTCAGATAATGCGTTCAGAAATGTATATATAGAAATTAAAAATAGAATTCATAGATGGCAAGAGCCCTATGAACTAATAAAAAAGCATAGAGAAATTGCATCAGATTTAGAATTTTCTACTACTAGGCACTTTGCTGCAAAAATTTATGAAAATGTATTAAAGTATTACCATAGAGCTATTTTAGAGAATATATCTGCTTTAAGAAAAAAGTTTGCATATTTCAATGGTGCACTTTCATATTCATATATTCAAACTACGCAAGCAACAATAGCTCATTTTGAGCAACAAATTGCCGAGTCAGTAATTTTATATGAAAAAGAGCCTACAAAATTTACAGTATATCATCCAAGAGAAGATGAGATTATTACAAAGTTAAAAGCAAATTTTGGTTTTGAAAAAATTGAAGACTTTTTAACATCTAAAAGAAATTATTTATTTAAAATTATTCAATATTCTAAAAACCAATATTTGGATATAAATAAAGATAGGATAAATTTCGTTGTAATGGAAAAAGAAAAATACATCAAGAAAATAGATGATTTAAAACAAATTAAAAACAATATATAGAGCATACATTAATTAATAGACATGTTATTAAACAATATACAGTATTAGTTATATTAATATGTAAATTTAACTAATAAATTTAAACTAAATATAATATTAAAATTCCGACTGTATCGTTTATTCGCAATTATTTAAATTTTATTCTATCTATACAAAATTTTAACAACTTTTAAATCAAATTGTGGAAAAATTCGATATAAAAAAATTATATAAAATGGAGAAAGTATGAAAGCATCTGACTTATTTGTTAAAGCCTTAGAAAATGAAGGTGTAGAATATATATTTGGTATTCCAGGTGAAGAGAATTTGGATTTATTAGAATCTTTGAGAGAATCAGATATTAAATTAATTTTAACTAGACACGAACAAGGTGCAGGCTTTATGGCTGCAACATATGGAAGACTAACGGGAAAAGTTGGTGTATGTTTGGCAACACTTGGACCTGGAGCTACAAATTTTGCAACTTGTGCTGCGTATGCTCAACTTGGTGGTATGCCAATGATGATGATTACTGGACAAAAGCCAATTAAAAAATCAAAGCAAGGTAGGTTTCAAATAGTTGATATTGTTGGAATGATGAAGCCAATGACAAAATATGCGAAACAAGTTGTAAATGGAAATAATATTCCGTCTATGGTTAGAGAAGCATTTAAAATTGCTACTACTGAAAGACCAGGTGCTGTTCATATTGAATTGCCTGAAGATATTGCTGCGGAAGAAGTTGAGGATAATATATATCCAGTTCATGATTTCAGATATGCAAATGCTGATAAAGGAACAATCAATAAAGCTGTTAAAATGATTGAACAAGCTAAAAGACCATTATTATTAATTGGTGCTGGAGCAAATAGAACAAGAATTGGTGATGCTTTAACTGACTTTGTAAATGAAACAGGTATTCCATTTTTCTCTACTCAAATGGGTAAAGGTGTAATTGACGAAAATCATAAATTATGTCTAAGTACTGCCGCTTTATCAAAAGATGATTTCATTCATTGTGCAATTGAGAGAGCTGATTTAATCATTAATGTTGGTCATGATGTAATTGAAAAACCACCATTTTTTATGGAAAATCATAAAGATGCAACAAAAGTTTTACATGTAAACTTTTTCCCATCTGAAGTAGATGATACTTATTTCCCACAACAAGATGTATTAGGAGACATTGCTTCTAATATTAAACAATTTACAACTGCAATATCTAAACAAGAAACTTGGGATTTTGATTATTATTTAAGACTTGCGGATGAAATTAAAACAAGATTAAGTAAATATTTTAGTGATACAAGATTTCCAATTTTACCACAAAAAGCAGTAAGAACAATCAGACAAACATTAGCACCAAAAGATATTGTTACTTTAGATAATGGTGTATATAAAATTTGGTTTGCTAGAAACTATAGATGTGCAGAGCCTAATACTTTATTATTAGATAATGCACTTGCAACTATGGGAGCTGGACTACCTTCTGGAATGGCAGCAAAAATGGTTAATCCTAATCAAAAAGTAGTTGCTGTATGTGGTGATGGTGGATTTATGATGAACTCACAAGAATTAGAAACTGCAGTTAGGTTAGGACTTGATCTAACAGTAATTATTTTAAATGACAATGCATATGGAATGATTAAATGGAAACAATCTGGTATGGGGTTTGATAATTATGGATTAGATTTAGGAAATCCTGATTTTGTTAAATATGCAGAATCTTATGGTGCAATTGGTCACAGACCTACTTCTTGTGAAGATTTTGACCAAATATTAGAAAAATGTGTAAATGGAAAAGGTGTTCACTTAATTGATTTAGCAGTAGATTATTCTTTAAATCACTCAATTTTAAATGAATTATTAGCTAAAAAAGAGTGTATGTTATAATATAAAATTAAAAAAAGGATATTGATGAGTAGTATTGAAGTTTTATCACCATTTGATGATAGTGTTGTAGGATCTGTTCCATTTAGTTCATATGAAGAAGTTGAAGCAGCTATTGATTTAGCGCAAGCTACTTTTTTAGATCATGCAAATGCATTACCAAAATTTAAAAGAGTTGAGATTTTAGAGAAAGTTGTAGAAATTATGTCTTCTCAAATTGATGAATTAACAAAACTTTGTGCTTCTGAAGGTGGTAAGCCTTGGATTGATTCACAAGTTGAAGTATATAGAGCAATTAATGGTGTAAAGTTAGCCATTGAAGCTTTAGGAGCTCAAGAAGGTAAAGAAATTGCTATGGGACATACAGCTTCTAGTGCAAATAGAATGGCTTATACTTTTAAAGAACCTATTGGTGTTGTTGCCGCTGTATCTGCATTTAATCATCCACTAAATTTAGCAGTTCATCAAATTATTCCTGCAATAGCTGTTGGTTGTTCAGTTGTTATTAAACCAGCAACTCAAACTCCAATGTCAGCAATTAGAATGGTAGAGATTTTAGAAGAAGCTGGATTACCAAATGGTTGGGCACAAGCAGTGGTTTGTGATAGAAAAGCTGGCGAACTATTAGCTACATCTCCAAAAGTAAATGCCTTAACATTTATTGGTTCTGGAGCTGTTGGTTGGTATTTAAACTCTAAAGTATCTCCTGGTACTAGAGTTGCATTAGAGCATGGTGGAGTTGCACCGGTTATTGTTGAAGCAGATGCTGATATTGATGACTTAATACCTTCAATTGGTAAAGGTGGTTTCTATCATGCAGGTCAAGTTTGTGTATC
The DNA here is from genome assembly GCA_024228275.1 of Arcobacter sp. GTDB lineage: Bacteria > Campylobacterota > Campylobacteria > Campylobacterales > Arcobacteraceae > Halarcobacter. Next base: position 14,126 of record JAAETO010000131.1, on the reverse strand, counting down.
TGTTCAAAGAGTATTTGTACATGAATCAATTGTTGAGGAAGTAGCTTCTAAACTTTCTGATTATGCATCTAAGCTAGTTGTAGGAGATCAATTAGATCCTAAAACTGAAGTTGGTCCATTAGTAAATAATAATGAAGTAAATAGAGTTGAAGAATGGGTTAATGAAGCTGTTACTAAAGGTGGAAAAATCTTAACTGGTGGAAAAAGAATTTCTGCATCTTGTTACGAACCAACGGTAATTGTAAATCCAGCAGATGATGCTTTAGTATCTACTAAAGAAGTATTTGGGCCTGTTGTTTGTATTTATTCATACAGTGATATTGAAGAAGCATTTAATAGAGCTAATTCTTTAGAAGTATCTTTTCAAGCAGCTGTATTTACTAAAAATATTGATACTGCTTTAAAATCTGTTAAAAGATTAAATGCAACTGCTGTTATGGTAAATGATCATACTGCTTTTAGAGTAGATTGGATGCCATTTGGAGGAGCTAAAGCTTCTGGACTTGGAATGGGTGGAATTCACCATTCAATGGAAGAGTGTTCAAATGAAAAAATGATGGTTATTAAATCACCATCTTTATAATTTAAAAGAGGAATAACTCCTCTTTTAGATAAAGACTTCTAAATTCTAATTTTTATCTTTAAAACTATTATTTCTTTTTAATTAGATAAATTTCAAATTATTTAAAATAGATACATCCATAATAATAAGAGTTTTAATTCTTTTTTATTAATTGATTAATATCAATGACTTAAAATTTTATTTTGATTATAGTTCTCAAAAAGGTTTTAATATGGATACTTATACAATTGCATTAATAATTCATCTATTCTGTGCTATTATTTTTATAGGATTTGTTTTTGCTGACGTTATTGTTTTGACTGCTATAAATAAAGTAGTTGATCACGATACTTTACTGAAACTAAAAAATGCTATCTCAAATCGAGCAAGAAAAATCTTCCCACTTAGTGTATTGATTCTAATATTATCTGGTGGATTCATGTTATCAAAATATATTAACTCAAATGATGGTTTTTTAAATAATTCATTACAACAACTACTTATGATAAAAGTTTTAATAGCTTTTATTATTGTTTTTGGAATTATATACTCTCTCACATGTAAAATATTAAAAAAACAACCACATTCTATTATGATACATTTTCATAAAATAGTTTTAGTTCTTGGAATAATAATAGTTATATTGGCTAAATTAATGTTTGTAATATAAAAATATAAGTAGAATTACAATATTAATTAAAATATGGTAAAAAATGGAATTAACACAAGAACAATTAAATGAATTTAATAAAAATGGTTTTCTAGTAATTAAAAACTTTGCTGAAAAAAAGTTATGTAATGATATATTAGCAAAAGCTAAAGTACATTTAAAAAACAAACAAGCTCCAATTGAGAGTGAACAAGAGTACGTAAAAATAAACAGTGATGAACAAACAGTAAGAAGACTAAAACAAGTATATGATAGAGAAGAAATTTTTAAAGATTGGATGATAAATAAAAAAATTAGACCAATGTTAAGACAAATTCTTAACGATACTCCAGTTTTAACTTTAGCGCATCATAACTCTATAATGACTAAAATACCAAATGATAGTACGCGTACTTTTTGGCACCAAGATAGAAGATATTGGCATTTTGAAAATGACAATTTAGTATCTGTTTGGTTAAGTTTAGAAGATGAGTTTTTAAATAATGGACTTCTAGAATTTATACCAAAATCACATAAAATTAAATTTTCTGAGAAATCCTTTGATAAAGATTTTAATTTTATAGATAATTACAAGGAAAATAAAAAATTGATTCTTTCAAAAGTACATCAAAATCTAGAAAAAGGTGATATAGTACTTTTTCATTGTAAAACATTACACCACGCAAACAAAAACATAAGTGAGAAGACAAAAATATCATTTGTATACACTGTAAGAGCAATGTCAAATAAACCTTTGAAAAATACTAGAAGTGATTTTAAAGAAGTAATACTTGACTAAAGAACTTATACTATTAATAAAAGATAATACAAATTTATTAGAAGATCAAATACTTACAATTATAAACTTAATTGAAGATGGACATACAATACCATTTATTGCTAGATATAGAAAAGAAATGACAGGTAATGCTAGTGATGAAGAGTTAAGATTATTTGAGGAAGTTTTCAATTATTCAAAAAAACTTCTTCAAAAAAAAGAAGATATAAAAAATATATTATATGAAAAAAAATTCTTAGATGAAAAAATAAAAAAATTAATTGAAAATGCCAAAACACTTCAAAGCTTAGAAGATATTTATTCCCCCTTTAAAACTAAAAAATCATCTAGAACAACAAATGCTATAACATATGGACTAGAACCTTTAGCAAATATAATTCATAGTCTAAAATATAATAAAGATGAAATACATAGAAAAGCTAGAAAGTATATTAATAAATATATTCATTCAACAGATGATGCGATTCTAGGTGCAAAAGACATTATTGCTCAAAGATACGCTGATGATTATAGAACAAAAGATATAATTAGAAATTTAATTTTAAATCATGGTTTATTGGAAGTAAAAGAAGGTAAAAACTATGATAAAAATGGTTTATATATAAACTATGTTAAAAATAATGAAAAAATAAAATATATAAAATCTTACAAACTTATGGCAATTTTAAGAGCCCAAAATGAAAAACAATTATCAATTAAAATAAATATAGATGAAAATCACATATTAGATAATATTAAAAAATTTAAAATCCCCTCTTGGTCAAATACATCAAAAGATATAGTTTTTGATGCATATAAAGATGGACTAAAAAGATTATTACTTCCAAGTTTAAAAAGAGAAGTACTAACAATACTTAAAGAAAAAGCTTCTACAGAAGCTATAAACTTATTTGGTAATAATTTAAAAGAACTACTTAAAACTGCTCCTTTAGTTGAAAAAATTATACTAGGAATTGACCCAGGATATAAAACTGGATGTAAACTTGCTGTTATTGATAATAATGGAAATTATTTAGATTCCAGTGTCATTTATCCTACTAAACCAAAAGAAGATGAGATTAATTCAAGAAAAAAAGTTATTCAATTAATAAAAAAATATAATATTAATTCCATAGCAATAGGAAATGGAACTGCATCAAGAGAAACTGCAAATTTTATTTCAAAATTAATAAATGAAAATAATTTAGATGATATAAAATATGCTATTGTTAGTGAAGTTGGAGCTAGTGTTTATTCTGCTTCTAAAATAGCTTGTGAAGAATACCCTAATTTAGATGTTACAACAAGAGGTGCTATATCAATAGCACAACGTTTAAGAGACCCAATGGCTGCACTTGTTAAAATTGATCCAAAAGCATTAGGAATTGGACAATATCAGCATGATGTAAATCAAAAAGATTTAGCTTTAAAATTAGAAAATATTACTACAGATTTAGTAAATAGTGTTGGGGTAGATTTAAATTCCGCTTCTTATAAACTATTATCATTTATATCTGGAATATCTGAGAATTTAGCTAAGAACATTATAAATCATAGGAAAAGTATAAAAAAATTCTCATCTAAACAAGAATTACTTAATGTTAAAGGTTTAGGAGATAAAGCTTATGAACAATCAGTTGGTTTTTTAAGAATTAAAGATGGTCAATCTATTTTAGATAATACTTCAATACATCCAGAAGATTACAATTTAACAAAAAAAATTCAAAAACACTTTAATATACATGAAATAAAAACTGAAGATATTGAAAAGATTGCTAAAAATTTAAATACAACAAGCACAAAATTAACATATATAATAAGTGAATTAAAAAAACCAGGATATGATGTTAGATTAGAATTTAATCAAATTAAATTTGCAAATGACATTACTAAAATTGAAGATTTAAAAGAAGGCTATATTTTAAATGGTATAGTAAGAAATATTACTGATTTTGGAGCATTCGTAGATATAGGTCTAAAAAATGATGCCTTGCTTCATATTTCACAAATTAGTAAAAATAGAATTTCTCATCCAAGTGAAATATTAAGTATAAATCAAAACCTTGAAAATATAAAAATAATTAATATTGACGTAGATAAACAAAGAGTAAATTTAAGTCTTAAATAGTTTTAGAACTTTAATATTTAATTAAATCTATTAAAGAGTAAGCTATAAATAACATTAGAAAAGCAATTAAGATATCTAAGATTTTCCATGTTATTGGTTTTTTAAATAATGGAATTAAAAGTCTTGCTCCATATCCTAAAGATAAAAACCATACAGAAGATGCACTAACAGCTCCAAGTAAAAAGTAGATTTTTAAGCTATTATCAACATTAGCACCAATCCCACCAATTAGTAATATTGTATCTAAGTATGTATGAGGATTTAAATATGTAAAAACAAAAAGTAAGGTCATTACTTGTTTTATTGGATTTGTTTTAACTTCATCGTCTATTTTTAAGCTTTCATTTTTTAAAGCTGATTTAAAAGATACTAAAGCATAAAAACATAAAAATGATATACCAAATATTGCAATAGAATTAATAAGAAATTGATTACCTTGAATAAAAAAGCCAAGTCCTAAAACTCCTGCAGATATTAATAAAAAATCAGAGATAATACAAAAAAGTGCAGCTTTTAAAACATGTTGTTTCAAAAGTCCAAGTTTTAATATATATGCATTTTGGGCTCCAATTGCAATAATTAAAGTAATTGTTACTACAAAACCTTTTATTAAAACTTCAATTTCCATTATAAATACCCCTTAGTTAAACTCACAATTCCATTTATGTTAATTTTAGTAATATTAGGACTTAATAGAGATAGTGCTAATACACACTATCCCTATAGGGTAATAACGGAAAAAAAGTAATTGTTTGTTGAAGAAAAGAAGACAATACTTCCAATTAACTCATTCCACCTTTTTCAGCCATGTTTTTTTCAATTCTATGTCCAATATAACTCAATACGGATGTAATTGTAAGATAAACTAAGGCAATAACTATCCAAGTCTCAAAAGGTGAAAAAGTATTTGCAACAATTTCTTTACCCACTTTTGTTAAATCTGTAATAGAAATAACAGAAACTAAAGATGAATCTTTTACAAGTGCTATCAACTCTCCTACAAGTGTTGGCAATGCTCTTTTAAAAGCTTGAGGTAAAATTATATGCCTCATAGCTTGGAAGTTAGTGATACCTAAAGAATTTGCAGCCTCTAGTTGTCCTTTATCAATTGATTGAATTGCACCTCTTAAAATTTCAGCCATATAAGCTCCAAAGAAAATACCTAAGGCCAATACTCCAGCAACAAATCTTTCTAATTCAAAAATATTAGCAACAATAAAATAAAATAGAAAAATTTGAACTAGTAAAGGAGTTCCTCTAATAATAGTAATATAAACTGTAGCAATATCCTTTAAAAACTGATAAGAAGATAACTTCATTAAAGCAACAAAAATACCTATGAAAAAAGTAAGAATTGCGGCTAAAAATGATATTTTTAGTGTAATCCAAAGTCCTTTTAAAACAGGACCAATTTTAGATTCTTCTTTTGATGCAATATAATCACCTTCATAAACATCTTCACCTATAGAATAATCAAATTTATAACTACTATCTAATTCTAGTTTTACATTCTCATCAATTTTTTGTATATAATAAATACCATCTTCTTGAATTAATTTACCGTCAGTAGGTGCTTCAACTATCATAGTTTCTGTATACATAAAGTAGTCAGGAATAGAGTTCCATTTCCAAACATAGTTCATGTTTGATGCTGCTATATATAAAGAATACCCAACTAAAGCATAAAACATTAGGGCAATAAAGTGCCCTAAGTTTTTATTCTGTGCCAATGATTGATGCTTTTTTCCCATCTAATTATTGAACTCTTTTTAACCAAGCTGTATCTTGTAGCCATTTTTTATAAAGGCCATCAGAAAAACCAATAACTTTATCTTGTTGCATTTGTCTTAGAAAATTATTTAGCCAGTTTAAAAAATCTGGATCACCTTTTCTAATAGCCCAAGCTAAAGGTTCATATGTTAAAGGTGTATCAAGATGTACTAATCTTCCTTTACCCTTATCAGACATAAATAATACATTATATGGTTGATCATAAACAATAGCATCAGCTTTACCATTTAATACTTCAGCTGCTGCATCTGCTTCAGTTTCAAAAGTAATAATTTTTGCTTTTTTAAAGAATTTTTTAGTTGCAATTTCACCAGTAACACCAAGTTTTGTTACAATAGTATATTCTGGTTTATCTAAATCTTTTGCAGATTTAACTTTTGAAGCTAATTCATTTCTCATCATAATTGTTTGCCCAACAACTATATATGGATTAGCAAAATTAACTTTTAAATTTCTTTGTTGCGTAATTGTCATACCAGACATAATAATATCAAATTTTTCAGTAACTAAACCAGCTATTATTCCATCCCATGAAGTTGGAACTAATTTTAATTTAACTCCCATTTCTTTTGCCATTTTCTTAGCCATATCTACATCATAACCAATAATTCTACCTTTTTTATCTTTCATTTCAAAAGGCATATATCCAGGTTCCATTCCAACTCTTAACTCACCTCTTTGAAGAATCTTATTTAATGTAGAATTCTTCCATAAATTTAAATCAGCTGCAAACATATTTAATGTTGCAAAAGCCATTATTACTAAAACTATTTTTTTCACTTTTCACCCTTTTTTTAGTATGTAAGTATTTCTTTTAAAAACATTTTTGCTCTATCACTTTTTGGATTAGCAAAAAAATCCTCTGGAGTATTTTCTTCAACAATAACTCCACCATCCATAAATATAATTCTATCTCCAACCTCTTTGGCAAATCCCATCTCATGTGTAACACAAACAATAGTAAAATTCTCTTTCGCTAAATCTTTCATAACTGATAAAACATCTCCAATAGTTTCAGGGTCTAAGGCAGATGTAGGTTCATCAAAAAGTATAACTTTTGGTTTCATTGCAAGAGATCTTGCAATTGCAACTCTTTGTTTTTGACCACCTGATAAATCAGAAGGATAAGATTCGGCTTTTTCCTCAAGTTTTACTTTTTTAAGTAATTCCATTGCAATTTTTTTAGCTTCATCTTTTTTTACATTTTTTACTAAACCTTGAGCTAATGTAATATTTTCTAATATTGTAAGGTGAGGGAACAGGTTAAAGTGTTGGAATACCATCCCAACTTCACCTCTAATAGACTGTAAGTTTTTTTTGCTTTCATGGATATTAATTCCGTCAACAACTATTTTTCCATCATCAATATCTTCTAATCCATTAATACATCTAATTAAGGTAGATTTTCCAGAACCTGAAGGTCCACATACAACAACGATCTCACCTTTTTTTACATTAAAATTAATATTTTTCAATACATGAAAGTCATCATAAAACTTATTAATTTGCTCCATATCAATTATGTTACTAGTCATTTTCTCTCTTTTTTTTGGTTGGAATCATAATACTATAATAATCAATTTTAAATATAAATTAAGTCATAAAATAAGAAAATAACACTTTAAATAACTGATTGTTATGATTAATCTATATTTTTTTAGAAGGTGAATAATTGAATAAAAAAAAATACTAGAATTAAGATCTGACATATTATTACTCACTGTTGCTATCTCATGGGGTGTAACTTTTTTAATGGTTCAAGATGCCATAAAAACTGTACCAGTATATGCTTTTTTGTATTGGAGATTTTTTATTGCTACTTTGTTAATGTTTATTATTTCTTACAAATATTTAAATCAAATAAATAAACAAACTATTCTTTATGGTGTAATCTTAGGCTTATTCTTATTTCTAGGATTCGCTACACAAACTTTTGGTTTAACTTTTACTAAAAGTTCTATAGTTGCTTTTATAACAGGATTAAATGTGATTATTGTTCCTTTTGTAGCTTACTTTTTATTTAAAAATCATGTAAGACCTATGGTTGTTCTAGGTTCTGTATTTGCAGTTATTGGGCTTTATTTATTAACTATGAGTGGTAAACTTGCAATAGGTACTGGAGAAATACTAACAATTTTTTGTGCTTTATTTTTTGCACTTCAAATTCTTTTTACTGATAAATTTTCAAAAAAAGTAAATGTATTTTTATTAGTATTATTTCAATTTATAACAGTAACTTTACTTTCTTTGATTTTTTCTTTAAGTTTAGAAGAAATTACTTTCAATATTAATTTTGACTATACATTTTTAAAAGCAGTTTTAATTACTTCTATTTTTGCTACAGTTTACGCTTTTTTAATTCAAACATATATGCAACAATTTACCACTCCAACTAAAACTGCTATTATCTTTTCTATGGAACCAGTTAGTGCAGGAGTATTTTCATATTATATGGCCGATGAAATTTTAAATCGAACTCAAGTAATTGGAGCAATTATTATAATTTTTGCTGTTTTACTTACCGAGATTAAATTTAAAAGATAGTAATATAATTATCAATGCTTTTTTATTGTAACTATTAAACATATAATTGCATAATATTTTTTATGAAGGAGTTTAAGTATGAAAAAATTTTTATACATCACTGATCAAGACGAATATACAGACCATAGTTTTATAGGACCACTTTTTGAGAAGTACTTAAAGACATATTTTGAAGTTGATATTGTTTATTTTAGTGAATTTAAAGCAGAATTTGAGAGAAAAGATGAACATAGATTTATACTGCCTATTGCAGATAAAAATAATTCTATAAAAGAATTAGATAGAAATGGAATAGACATATCTTCATATTCTTATATAGTAGTTAGAAATAGTGGAGAAATTCTAAAGCATGTTATTTCTATGAGTGGAGTATATGATTATAAAGTAGGATATAGATTATCTTTTCCAAAAAGAGTTGCTAAAATGCAAATGGACAAAGCAAATAATAAAATTAGTTTTTTAAAACACTTAAATAATACATTAACTACTTATTCAGAGACAAAACTAATAAATCAATGTGATATTTTTATACCTACATCTGAACAAATGCATAATGAATTTTTTGAAGGAGTAACAACTAAAACATTTATTTGTCCACCAGCTATGGATCCTGATATTTTACATAAAAATATTCAACATGAAGGTGAAGAAAAAAGATTTTTCTATGCTGGTACACTTGATAAATTAAGAGAATTTGAGACTGTTTTAGATGCCTTTAATAGTGTAAAAAGTAATAACTGGAAATTAACTATTTCATCTAAAGATCCTAAATATACAAAACAAGTAGTTGATTCATATAGTAGTTTAGGAGACAATGTAGAGATTTTTAATGCTAAAAATAAAAAAGAATTATTAAATTTAATATCAAAAGCAGATATTGGTGTATCTATTTTACCAGATATTCCATTATTTAATACATCTACTCCTGTAAAAATTTTAGATTATTATTCATCAACAGTCCCTTGTATCATGACAAATAATGCTAATAATAATACTTTATTTACTGATGATTATGATGCTTGGTTTTGTAAATTTAACAAAGAATCTATAAAAGAGAAAATTGAATATATTGTAAATTTATCAAAAGATGAAGTAGCAGAAGTTGGGGTTAGAGGACAAGATAGATTACTTAAAATAAGAAACTATAAAATTATTGCTGAAAGATTAGCTGAAACATTAGAACTTTTATAAGATAAGAAGGAATTTATTTCCTCTTATTTTATTTTTCCCAACTTATAACTGCCCACTTTACATACTCAATGTGATTTATTTTATCTTTTACTATTTTATTATAATAAACTACAAGTCTATTATGTTCTTCTTCGCTAATCTCACCTATACTCCATTTTACTGATTGTATAAAATCTTCTAGACAAGTGTATATTGTATTTCTTCCTTCACTTCTTACAAAATTAACACTAGCGTTAATTCCCATAGAATACAATATATTTACAATATAAATATAATCTGGTTTTTTTGTAATTTCTTTTTTCATGGCAACTAAAATTTCATTAGATAAAAAAGAACCTCCTACTTTATAAGAAAGATATACTCTTTTTAAAGCTTTATCATCAAGTTTTACTAAAGCTTCTTTCATATTAGTAACTTCCATAGACCTTGAAGCAATTACTATATCTGCTTTTGGAATATCTTTCCAATCATCATACCAAGAATTATTTATTGTTTTTATATTATAAAGTTTTTTATTTATTGCATTTTGTTCTAATATTTCAAGCATCTTATTAGAATAATCTAAACAATAGATATTTTTTAATTTACTAGCTAATTTTAAAGATAGATTTCCAACTCCACAACCTACATCTAAAATACTCTCGCAGGAATTAAGATTTATAATTTGTAAAAAATCATCATTATACATAGAGCTATGTACTTTTTTATTCATTGAAATAGCTTTTTTATCCCATTCAAATTGCGATTTTATTTTAAAAGTTGAATCTTTTTTTTGTCTTATATATAATTCATTAAAATCAATTTCTTCAAGCTTTAAACTATTCATCACTCTTTGACCTTTATATATTAGATACCTTATCATTTGATAAAATAATTATATGTTTATACATATCAGCTTTAATAAGAATATCCGAAAACTCTACAGGATTATTATGTTTATCAAAAGATAATCTATGCAAAGACAATAAAGCATCCCGTACATTTATATCTAATTCATTTGCTTCTTCTTCATTAGCATTCTTAGCCTCAACTGTTTCTTTTGCATTATAAAATTCAATTTTATATTCATTTTTTAAAAAAGTATATAAAGATTCAATATTATATTTTTCCTTAATCTTTGGAACTCTTTTAAAATCTAAATAATTTAACATCAATGCAAAAGGAACATCATTTAATAATCTAGTTCTTTTAATACAAAGTAACTTATCACATTTTAATAAATCTCTTACATAATGATCATCTTCAATAACTTCGAACTCAATTGATTTAGTTTGAAGTACATCATTTTGCTTAGAGAGTCTTTGAGTTAAAGAACCTATAGAGTTTGCATCATATAAAACTTTTTTTTGTTCTTTTACGTAAGTGCCCTTACCTTGTTTTTTTTCAAGAACATTATCAATAACTAATTCTTCAATTGCTTTACGTACAGTTATTCTTGAAACTTCATATTGTTTCTCTATTTTAATTTCAGGAGGTATTAAATCTCCAATTTTATAATTTAATTTTATATCTTTTAAAAGTTTATCTTTTAATTGTAAATATAATGGAATTCCATTTCTTTTAAACAAATCATTTATCCTTAATTATTAAGTAAATAATATAAATTATACAGAATTGAGTTAATATTTATCTTAAAGTAATCGAACATTAATAAGAGAAAAATTAAAAATAATTATATACAATTTTATTTAGTATATAAAATATTTTTACATGTTAGTCATTTTTTCATTGGATAAGATAATTTTATGTTTATACATATCCCCTTTAATAATTAAATTAGAGTATTCAATTGGTTTATTATTTTGATCAAAAGACAACCTTTTCAAAGATAATAAAGGAGAACCTTCCTCTATATTTAGCTTTTGTGCATCAATTTTATTAGCTGCAATTGCTTCAACTATCTCTTCAGCATTTTGAAACTCTATATTATACTCTTCTTTTAAAAATGAGTATAAAGATTCTAAATTTAATTTTTTATCAATATCTGGTACTGTTTTTATATCAAAATAATTTGCCATTAATGCAAAAGGTAATCCATCTAATAGCCTAACTCTTTTTATACATAACAAAGTAGAACACTCTAATAAATCTTTTACAAAGTGATCAGTTTCAATAACATCAAAAGATATAGACTTTGTAGTTAAAAGATGTTTCTGCTTAGATAAACGTTGCGTTAATGATCCTATAGAGTTTGCGTCATAAAGAACTTTTTTTTCTGATACATACGTTCCTTTACCTTGTTTTTTTAAAACAATATTTTCTTTTTCTAAAACTTCAATAGCTTTTCTAATTGTAATTCTAGAAACACTATACTTCTTCTCTAACTGCCCTTCAGCAGGAATAAGATCATTTACTTCATAATTCAGTTTAATATCTTCTAAAATTTTTTCTTTTACTTGAATATATAGAGGTACTCCATTTTTAATAAACAAAAAATAATCCTTTTAATTATAAATTCATAATATTTTAATATGTTAACTACATAACATAGCTTTTCGAAGGATATTACATTATTTTTTTTAAATTGAACTTAAATATGTTAATATAAATTTCTAAATGCAAATAAATATTATAATTTTTTTATTATTATTACTTTAAAATAAGCTAAATCTTAAATAAAAACTTAACTTGCCAAATTATTTTTATACATTTGATTAAATGCAAAATAATACAAATAAACCCTACAAATAATTATTTAAAATTTCTAACGACTCAATCCTATTAATATTCAGTTCATTTTCATTCCAAGAAAATTCATTTTGCATTATAATTAATACTTTTTCCAAAATTTCAATTGCTACTTTTCTATCTATTAATGCAATTGTTGTTCTTCTTACTATAAAGTCTAGCGGTTTTTTAACTAATTCATTTTCAATACAATAAACAACTTCTGCATTTGTATAATGATAGTTAGAATGTAATTTTTCTACTTTTTCAACACTTTTATAAACTTTTAAAGCATTATCCCCATATAACTTATATAAATGATCTGCTATTTCTTTGTTATCAATTTTCTTTAATAAACTTTTCTTTAAATTTTCACTTCCAACTAATTTTAATTTTTTTGTTTTACACTCTTTTAACTCTAAATTAAAATTTGATATAGTGTAATCTACTGTTTCTTGAGCCATTTTCCTATATGTAGTCCATTTACCACCAATAATACTTATTAATCCAGAATCTGAACTCGTAATTATATGATCTCTTACAATTTTAGAAGTTGAAGAATTATTATCAGGAGCAACTAAAGGTCTAATACCACACCATTGTGATAGTATTTCTTCTTTTTGTATTTTTAAATCAAAATAAATTTCTAAATGCTTTAATAAATATTCAACATCACTAGGTGCAACTTCTGGATGTTCACTTAAACTTGTAGATTCATCTGTAGTACCGACTAAACATTTTCCCATCCAAGGTAAAATAAAAAGTACTCTACCATCTTCAGTTTTAGGAATCATTAGACCTTCATTATTTGGTAAATATTTTTTATTTAATACAATATGTATTCCAGAACTTAGATCAAGCATTTTTTTAGCTTTTTTATCATCTAATAATCTTATTTTATCTGAAAATGCTCCAGTTGCATTTATTATTATATTTGATTGAATAACTATTTCTTTATTAGCAATTTTATCTTCTACTACTAATCCACTTATTTTTTCTTCATTATAAATAAAACTTTTAGCTTCATGATAGTTTTTACAAGTTGCACCATATTTTTTTGCTGTTTGTACTAAAGATATATTTAATCTAGCATCATTAAAACTTCCGTCATAATACTTAACACCTCCAACTAAACCATCTTTTTTTATACTAGGAAAATTATCAAACATTTTCTTTTTAGATACAATTGAACTTCTTCCTAAACCTCTCTTACCTGAGACTAAGTCATATAAACTAAGACCAACAAACATGTATGGCAACTCCCACCATTTATATATAGGAGTAACTAAAGTTAATTTTGAACATAAATGCGGAGCATTTTTTAAAAGTCTTGAACGTTCTATCAAACCTTCTTTTACAAGATTATATTGATCTTTATCTAGACTTTTAACTGCCGCCTCTAAATATCTTAATCCACCGTGCACTAATTTTGTACTTCTTGAACTAGTTCCTTCTGAAAAATCATTCTTCTCTAAAAGAAGCGTTTTAAATCCTCTAGACGCAGAATCAACAGCAATACCACTTCCTGTAGCTCCTCCACCTATCACAACTATATCATATTTTAAATTTTCCATAGAATTGATATCCTTGTTACATTATAAGGTTATAATCTTTTATTTTAATACATTAAAATGTTATAATTATTAAATTTGAGTTAATTAAAAAATCGGGTGCATAATTTTCTATTTTTTCTTATAATTCACTAGATAGTAATCAACTAAATTTAGCTTAAAACTTTTACTAAGTCCACGATGTAAACTTATCATATTTTTCATGTGAGAGAATACTCCACCTTCAAGTGCATTTGTTGTATTTT
>JAAETO010000130.1 GCA_024228275.1 Arcobacter sp. | reverse complement strand
CTTATTCTTTTTAACAAAACTTTTTGCTTCTTCCATATCATCAAATGAAGCAATATTTGTACTATAATGATTCTTTGAAGCTTCAAGATATCTTTGTTCAAAACTACCTTGTGTAGGCTTTTCAACTTCTTCTATCTTATCCTCTATAGCTTTTGCTATATCTTTCTTAATTTCTATAGCTTCATCATTATTTTTTGAAGGTAAAATATGATTAATATCTTCTTTTATTTTTTTAATTTTTTCAATCTTTTGTTTCTTGATTTCTTTTAAAGAAGGTCGTTTTGACAACTTTAATATCTCATCATTATCTTTTGAACTTATCTCTTTTTTAATTGACTTATTTACATTATCATTCACTTTTAAAGGATATTTCTTATTTAAACCATTTGATATTTTAATATATTCATACTCAATAGGCTCATCTTTTGTAATATTTAATTCTTCATTATCTTCATATAATTTTTTCACGAATTTTATTTTTTCAATAATTGGAAATATATCTTTATTTTCAAAATATAGATTATTTAATGATTTCTTAGCATCATCATAACTTTCGTAAATTCCATTTACTAGTTTTATTAATTCACCTTTATCTCCATATTTAAAAAAGAAAGAATTGTTATATAAATTATTTCTAGTAACAAATTTTTCTAATTCACTAATATCCGTAAAAGTTGAGATATTTAAAGTAAAATCATCTATACCTCTAGAAAGAAATTTTTCTTTAAATTTCTCATCAGGTAAAAACTCTTTTTTCTTTACAGCTTGTCTTACCTTTTCAATAACTTTTACTTTTGTCTTTATTTTTATCTTTATTTTAGGTTTTACTTTTAAACCACTTAAATATTTATTATATAAAATTTTTATATCTTTAACTTTTTTGATATCATAATTTTTATCTAATTTCTTACTCTCTAACTCTACTAAATACCCTTTAGCCTTATCAAGGTTATCAAAGTTGTTATGTACAATTTTAGTTTCAACATTTAAATTTTCTAAAGTATCGTAAGTGAAAGAATTTTTTGATAAATCATTGTCTTTTATAAATTCATAAGTATCATAAATATTTGAAAAACTACTAATTTCAATCATATAGGATTCATCATCAAAAGAAGAAAAGTCTTTTAAATAATTATTAATGTTTTCATTTATTGAAGGTTGAGCTAATTCTACTTCTTTTACTTTTTCCTTTTTTTCTAAATCTTTTATTTCATCTATTAATAGTTCATCACCATCTTTTGCTAATATAGTATTTTTATAATTACTATTAGAAAAATCTACAAATTTAGGATTTTCAGGATCAACATCAAAATAAGATAATAAATCTCCCGTTAGCATAAAAATTCTAAAAATATCTTTTGCATATTTTTCTTCATATTCAACAAGATTTGTTTCAGCACTGTTTAATTGCCTTTGACCTAAAAGCAAAGTATTTAAGTCTTGTTCTCCAAGTTTGAACATATCCCAATGAGATGATACCATTTTTCTTGACGCTAGTATCTCTTCTTTAGTACTTTCTAAAGCATCATTACTTGATTTAACTGCATTATAATATTTATTTAAATTCCACTTGATTTTTCTTTTTTCATTTGATAATCTATATCTTAAGTCTCTTATTGTACTATGAACTTCTAAAACTTTATTATTATCTTTGTTTGCATTATAAATATTATATTTAAATTTAAGAGTTCCTACTAAGTCATCCTCTGTTATTTGTAAATCTTCGGCATCTATTTTTTTCTTATAACTTAGTTCAAAATCTACTTCAGGTTTAAATGCAGCTTTTGCTTTTTTTTCATTTAATATTTCGGCTTTAATACTCTCATAATAATTAATTAAGTCTCTATTGTTGTTAAGTGCTCTTTCATATAATTTATCAGGAGTACTAATATTAATGTCAAAAAACTTTTCATAAGGTAAAGTATTCTTTAAATTATCACCAACTAAGTATTCATATTCTTGCAAAGCTTCAAACAATTTAGATTTTATATTTACCAATTTTGTTTTTGCACTTGCAACATTTGCTTTTATTGATTCTAAATCAGAAATTGAAGCAGCACCATTTTCATATTTTATAGTTACAATTTCAAGTATTTTTTTAAGAACTTCCATATTCCTTTCATTTACCATTATTGCCCTATGATTAAAAGCTACTTCAAAATAGACACCAAGTGTTTTCTTAATATTATCTTCTAATGCTATTTTATATTGATTTTTTGCAACTTCAAGTTTTTTTTGCACACTTTTTAAATTAAAATAATCTCCACCACCCGAAAACAGGTTTTGTTTTAATGATATTTTGTAACTTTTATTATTATAGAATTTAAATCTTTTACCTGGTGTACCACTTGGTTCAGTAACAGTTCTTCCATAACTATATTCATAATCAAGTTTAGGATAAAATTCTGATATCGCATTATTAACTTTTATTTCATACTTAATTACATTCTCTTTTTTTGATTTTAGTAAATCGCTATTAGATAAACTTTCTAAAACAACATCAATCAACTTTACTCTTTTTAATTTTGTATCATATGAATTTAAATCATCAAGATTAACTAAAGGCATTAACTTAACCTTTTTTTTAATAACTTTAAAATCCTTTTTTATTGAATCGATTACGTCCTTTTTGCCATCAACTCTATTTAGTTTTTTAGTATCACTTATAAGTTGCTCTTCTAAAGCATAAATAGAAGTTAAAAATAAAAAAAACACTATTATATATTTAATTAAATTCTTTTTCACTATTCTTTTATCCTAATAATTAAGTATCCATTCTTTTTACTGAATTTTTCATCTACTTCTATTTTAGATAGTAAATCAATTTTCACATCTTTTTTCTTATACCCAAGTTTTCTTATAAGATTTCTAGCACCAAGTGATCTACCAAGTGAGATCTGCTTAGATATAGTAGAACTAACTTGATCTTCAATATCATAAGCATTAATAACTATCTTATGATTCTTATATTTATTTTTAGCTTTTTTAATAAATACTTTTAATTTTTTAGTAATAGCATTATCAAAAAATATTTCATTATCTTTAAAAGTTACAATAAAGTAATCATTTAATTTTTCAAGAGTTTCTTGTTTTGATTCTTTATCGTCATCTTTTCTATCTGCAATATCTATTCCACCTGCTTCTATTTCAGATTCTTTTTTTTCTTTTGCTTTTACTATTCTCTCTTCAATAATTTTTCTCAGTCTTATAATCTCTTTTTGAAGAACAACAACTTTTTCAACCGGTACTTTCTTTTGAGCAGTTTCAGCAACATTTTTTCCAACTGTAGATTCTTTTACAATTTCTTTAAGCTTAACCTCACTTGGATTATCATTTAAAATTAAATCATCAGAAGAAATAGATCCTGTATAAGATTGCTTATATTTAAATTGTGCGTAATACCCTAAATTAACAAGAACAACTAATAAAAATAAAAGCATTACAAGTATTACTGATGAAAAAATATCCACAAAAGAGGGCCAAGGATTAAATTCATCTAAATGTTTTTTACTCATAACTGATTAAACCAATTATTTTTTTGATTCTAATTTATCAATTCTATTATTCATTGCTTTTATATTTGACAACAACTCTAATAGAATTTTATTGTTCTCTTCTTGTAAAGATACATTTTTTTTCATAGTTCTATGTTCTGCTAATGCAATATTTGAAATTTCCTGTAAAGACTCCTCCATAATTGAAGCATTTGAAAACTGATTAACGTTTAATTCTCTTAAATTATTAACAACATTTTCTAATAATACAGATTCTTTTTCTATATTTCTATTATTATTTGATAAATTTTCAGTAATTAAATTATATATATCTTCTGATGACTTATTTGATCTATCCATTTTATTAGTAAAATCACCCATTGTATCAACAAAAATATCTAAAAAGCCACTTGACATTTGCCCAGTTCCACTAGCTGAAGTTCCACTATCTGAAGTTCCAGAAGAAGTAACACCTATATTTGCATCTCTAATATTTTGAATTACTTCAGGAGATTGACTTTCTATTATTTTACCTTTTAACCAATCTTGAATATCATGAGTAAAGGCATCTTGATTTCTATTTAAAATATATTGCATTACATTAAGAATAACAGCAGATGCAACACCAAATAATGATGAAGCAAATCCAATTGACATACCACCTAGTGGACCAGAAAAACTAGTCATGACTTCGCCAATATCTATGTCATCTCCACCAAAAGATAAAATAATTGCACCCATTTCGTCAATAGCAACTAATAAACCTGTAAAAGTTCCAAATAGACCAAGCATCAAAGATGTACCTACAAAGAAACCTGTATAACCTTTTTGATTAAAAAACTGGTCATCTATCCATTCAGTAACATCTTTTGCTTCACTTTCAGTAAAAAACAAAACACCTTTTTGAGCACGTTTATTAAACATATGTGCAATTGTAGCGGGAAAAATTCCAGTAATACCTTTTAAATAAAACTCTAAAGATTTACCTTTTTTGTAAGCTAGAATACCAAATGTTCCAGATAGCATAGTTAATCTAATTGCAGATTGATAAAGAATTAAAAGACCTATTAAAAAAATAGTTAAAATTGCTACATTGAATGTTAATGTTGCTAAAAAGAATGTAATAATTAATTCAAAATTAGCAAAAATTATAAAAACTAAAAAAAGTAAAAATATAAAATATATTTTTAATATTTTAATACGTCTCATTATCTACCTTTTAAAACATAAATAATAGTATAGAAATTACTAAACCAAGAGCAACAGTTGTAACAGTTTTAGTCATTTTATCTACTATATTAACAAATGCTCCACTACCTTCAACCGTTTCACCAAGAACAACTAATCCTACTACATTTCCATTTACATCTGAAATTTTTATAGGAGCTCTAAAAAATGTATCATCAACAGAGTACCCAAGATCTAACATATTTTTATAACCATCTTTACCTAAATCTATTATCTTTGAAAAAAACTGTCCATTATATTCTAATTCTTCAACTTGTAAAGTATCTATAATTTTTCTGTACTTACCACTTCTTTCTTTAATTGATAATTTAGAAAGCATTTTTTCCTCAAGTAAAAAAAGAAATATAACATCATCTTTACTATATTCTCTTTTTAATTCATGAACTTCTTCTTTTAACTCAATTACTCCTATTAATTTTTCATCTTTTAGTATAGGCTCAATATAAACATAAAATATTCCATCTTTTAATATTTCAACACCAAAAGCACTCTCTTTTGATGCAATAACAGAATTTACACTATTCCTATATTGATTGACTTGATTGAAAGTGGAATAAAAATTTAATTTTAAGGTATTAAATCCACTTTCTTTTGATTTTTTATTAAATAATTCAATCTCTTTATTAACATTAGTTAAATTATTATTTTCAATATTATTGATTAAATTATTATTTTTTATAGCAACAGCTACTTTCTTATAATTATCTTCTTTTTTAGAAACTTTATTTTTAAAGTTTTTAACATATCCTGTGGCAATATTATCATACACTTCTTTTGAGATGTTTTTTGTCAAACTTGATAAAATATAAAGACACAAAAATATACCTATAATAGAAGATATAGCTAATACAGAAAACCATAAGCCTTTTTTCTTTTTCAAATCTTTTAAAAAGTTTTGTAAAAATTTTATAATACTAAACATATAAACCTCAATACAATTTATTTATTTACCTTATCATATATCATAAATACTTTTATTTTACTAAATTATAAACAATTATTTCAAAAATTATTAAATTATATATCATTATTGTTCTACAAGTGCATTTTTACTAATATTTTTTAATGGTTTTATAATATATTGTAAAATTGTTTTTTTACCAGTTAGTATATTAATATTAGCAACCATCCCTGGTAAAATAGGTAAATCTGGTGCAAATTGATTAGTATCGGCTTTAACTTTTACTGTATAATAAACTGTCCCATCTCTATTTTCAAAAGAATCTGGTGATATAAATATTAACTTTCCATGAAGTAAGCCATATTTTGAAAAATCGTAAGCTGTAATTTCTACAGAAACCTTTTGACTATTCCATATTAATGCTCTATCTGAAGTTTTTACTTTGGCTTCTATTGTTAGAGAATCTTCTAAAGGAGTTATCTCAGCCATTTTATCACCTGCTTTAACAATTCCTCCTACTGTATAAAAATGAAGTTTATTTATAATTCCATTTACTGGAGAAACAACATCTTTTCTTACTTCTCTATCTGCATTAGCTTTATTTTTTTCTATAAGTTTATTTATTTCTGCTTTTATAGAAGAGTACTTTTGTAAATGTTTAGTTCTAATATCAGACTTTACTGTTTCAATTTTGCTAATAGCTTCTTTAATTTCTTCTTTTATAATAGGAATACTGTTTCTTGTTTGAGATAATTTAGTAACAATTCCTTGTTTTTTTGATAATTCAGATAAATACTCTTTTTTAGAAACTGCATCTTTTCTATATAAATTTTCTAATATTTTCATATTTGCTTGCGCTAAATTTAGTTCTAATGTTAAGTTTTCGAACTTTATTTCTGTTTCTCGTAATTTATATCTTTTTTGTTTTAATTGATCTTGAACAATTTCTATTTTACTTTTTCTATTATGCAAGTCTTCATTAAAAATTCTTATTTCATTGTGAATAATATCTGGTATATTATTAACTAAATCTTTAGGAAAATATATTTTTTCTTTTCCATCAATTGATGCCTTCAATCTTATTGCACTTGCTCTAAAGGCCAATAAGTCTATCTCTTTTGATTTCTGATCTGCCTTAAAAAACTCATTAGATAAAGTATATATTACTTGACCCTTTTCAACATTATCCCCTTCTTTTACCTTTATATTAGAGATAATACCTCCTTCAAGATTTTGAAGTATTTTAGTTTGTCCAGAAGGAACAACTTTCCCTATTCCTCTAACAACTTCGTCAATCTCACTAAATGAAGCCCAAACCAAAAAAACAGTAAAAAAAAGCATAATAGGAATAACTGTAAAATAATAATTCCAGCTTTTTTCTTCAAATAGTCTATGATCCATTATTTATTTCCTTGTAATGATGAAAGAACTTTATTTTTAGGGCCATCTGCAACTATTTTTCCATTATTTAACAATACAACTCTATCTACTAAATCTAAGGGTGCGAATCTATGTGTAATTACAATAATAGTTTTATTTTTTAAGTTTTGTTTCATGTGATTTACTAGAGTTTTTTCTAACCCTATATCTAAACCTGTCGTTGGTTCATCTAAGATTAAAATAGAAGGATCATTTACTAATGCCCTAGCTAAAGCAACTAAATGCCTTTGACCAACAGATAAATTACGACCTTGTTCACCAACTTGTAAACCATCTCCTTGTCCTGTTTTTTTAACTAAATCTTCTAACCCTGTAATTTTAATCAACTCCATCATTTTTTCTTTACTAATTGGATTTGATAATTCAATATTCTCTTTTAAAGTACCTGAAAATAAAAAAGGTTCTTGTGGCATTACCCCAATATTTTGTCTAATTTCAACAGGATGTATTGTTGAGACTTCATGACCATCAATAAATATAGAACCAGCAGTTGCTGTGTCTAATCCAGTTAAAAGTCTCAAGAAGGTACTTTTACCAGCTCCTGTTTGACCTATAATTCCAATCTTTTCACCAGAATTTATTTTTATATTACATTTTTCTAAAGATGCATATTTACTATTTTTGTAAAAAAAGTCGACATTAGAAAACTCTATTTCTCCTTCTAGTTTTCCAAGGCCAATCTCTATATTCTTTTCATTTTCTAAAGGTAAATGCCAAAACTCATTTATATTATTTAAAGATTCTTTTATCTCTTTTAATTTTATTACCATCATAGAAGTTTGTATAATTGGTACCATAGCTCTACTTGAAAGAATAGTAACCGCAATAAGTCCACCAACTGTTAAATTATTATTTGCTATTTCAAATACTCCAACTACAATAACAAGCATAGTAACAAGTTGTACCATACCTTGAGATAAATTTAAAGAAAAAACATTTAAAGATTGAATTTTTAAATTAATCGAATCTGTTGATGCAACAATGTTTCTCCAATTAAATAATTTTGTAGATCTTGCATTTGATAATTTTATTATTTCATTACCTTGTATAGTTTCAACTAAATATGATTGTTTTTCTTTTATATTGTTGATATTTTTTTTACTTAAATTTGATATTGGTATTTGCATTATTACATTAAAAATTAATAAAACTAATGCAGCAATTAAAGGAACAGCAGCAACTAAAGGAGAAATTAAGAAAATAACTGTAACAGCTAAAAAGAAGAATGGTAAATCAATAATTTGTAAAATTGATTTAGTAGCTAGGAAATCTCTAATTTGCGCTAATTCTCTAAAAAGATTAGCTTTCACTCCAACTAACATATTATCATATTGTGATTGGATACTTAAAACTCTTTTCATTAATTCTTCTTCTAAGTAAACACCAAGTTTTTTACCAACATTTTCAATAATATGATTACGAACACTTTTAAAGTAAACATCAAAAAATAGAATTATTAATACACCTGATGCTAATACAAATAGTGTTTCAGTTGCATTATT
>JAAETO010000129.1 GCA_024228275.1 Arcobacter sp. | reverse complement strand
ATCATTACATAGTTAATAATATATGTCTAAATATTCCAAATAACATTACTAATAATATTAAATACTTTAATTTTGAATATATTTTATGTATTTTTAGATAAAACTACATAATCATATGGTTATGTTTCTGTAAGAGGTTAGAGAAATGGAGTATTATCATTTTTGTGTAAATGAAAAACCGTTTTGCATTTATGAAGATCACCAAATAGCAAATAATGCTGAATATATTAAGAGAATCAGTCCAAAATATTATGAATTTGTAAATGAACAGAATTATAATATCATCCAGGATGAAGATTCTAAAAAAGATTCAAAACAACTTTCTGCTATTTCTACAAGAATCTTATATGCTCAAGTATTAGAAACATTATTTGCTCTAATTTATTCAACAATTCAAGCTCCAGCTTGTATTCATGGTTGGATGCTAAAATACAAAAATTTTGACATATACAATCTTGTTGAGAAAACTACAAGTAATAAACCCATGAAATCAAAATTTACTTCCTTTAATAACAGTTGGGAAGGAATTATAGAATTAATTTTTAATTATTTTGATTCAAAATCTGAACCTCCGAAAGATGATGTAGTAAAAAATTTCACCAAATTATTATCCTCTTTTGCCTCCGATTTTCTTGATAAAAATTTGAGAGATGAATATAATAGTGCAAAACATGGATTCAGAACTCACCCTGGATCTGGTGCATTACATATTAAAGAAGTAGATAAAGAAGGTAAACCAGTTGAAAATGCAGAGTGGAGAAAAATTATCCAGAGTGATTATGGTTCATCCTATTATACTGTCAATAAAATCCAAAATAGCGAAAATCATTTTTACGCAAAATTTACCTCAAATTACTGGAATCCAGAGAACCTTTTCTACGGGATTAATTATGCATGTTTGACCATACATAATTTAGTCACATTCTTAAAAGCTCATAATAAAATTAAAGCAGATAATTTGAATTACCGATTTATTATTGAGCAAGAGAATTACAAATTGCCTTGGAAAAATATCATTGGGACTGGAAGTATTACTATGGGAACATCAATAAATGAAGAAATTGCCAAAATATTTTCTGATGAAGAAATAAAAAATTCATATACTAAATAAAAGAAACATAACCAGTTCTTCTGGTTAAAGCCAAAAGATAATTGACAAAAAAAGAAACTTAAATTGGTATGAAGATTGTCAAAGAACAAAAACCGAACGAATGTTTTATCTATGAAAACAAAGCAGCATAAATTATGGTGACTACAATAACGGCAGGCTATAATTGTAAAGATTGAAAAAAGAAAAAGCGTCCGCAAGTGTGTAGCCCATATTATTAAACGTATAGATAACTGTCACTTTGATGACGAATAACAGGGTGTTCAACTTCT
>JAAETO010000128.1 GCA_024228275.1 Arcobacter sp. | reverse complement strand
TGACTTTGCTCAAATTATGTTTAAAATATGTTACGTAGTCATAGAAAAATAAATTGGAAAAGAAAAAATCAAAATGATAATTTTCGGATTCTCTTGTGTTTTATGTGTGAAAGGATTCTTACGAAATGGGCATTGTACGCTTCTATAATGAATCCACACGATTAAGAATTTGAATATGTAAAGGATTCTATGACTTAAAATAGTATTAGATAATGTATATGATAGACATTAATTAATATATTCACTTTAAAATTAGGTTAGGTGGGATAAAGTAAAAATTATGGGAAATCAATATTAATATGCATTGTTTATCAACATAAAATAATGCTCATTGGTTTTAAAAAGATGCAAACAAAAGTTTTAGAAACAAGAACAATGTAAATGTTATAGGCGGGGCTTTTAATGCATATTAAGCTTTATTTAATAAGATTACATGATATATAAAATTAAATTACCTTTAAATGGATATTTTCAAGCAGGAAAATACCACTTAAGCATAATTATATAAAAATAGTCTGAAACTAAAAGGGCAGATTTAAAATTAGTTAATAAATCACTTTAATTTCACAATTACTTAAGTTCATTTTGAAAATTAAATCTTTTACTGCTTGGACAATGAAAAGAATAAATAGTAAAAATTGTTTTCACTAAAAATATGATATTTAAGTAACTTTTAAATGCAAAAATAATGCTTTTTAAGACTATTTCTAAATGTATATAACTGTTTACAAACAAACAAAGAATGATGCATTTCTATACGCGCATTTGGCCGCGCTCGCACGCACGAAGCGCGTCAGTGTAGGTCGTCTTTCATTAAATAGGCTTTTCATATAAGGAAGCATTGCTATTTTAAGTAAAATTAATTTGTGGCTAAAAGAGTTTGAATTTTATATAAAGAGAAAATAAAAACAATTTAGTTGAGCGATACAGGGGGCATTAGACTGTAAATTATACTGATCCCAAAAGTTTGATGAAAACATTTTTTCAATTAACTTTTTATTATTATTAAATCTTAATTGATTGGTACAGATTAGCATCGTCAACTTTTCCACCAAT
>JAAETO010000127.1 GCA_024228275.1 Arcobacter sp. | reverse complement strand
GGACGTCCTACAACTGAAACATAACCACATTTACTCATCTGATTCCTTAAATAATATTTGAAGTCTTATTATAACACAATCTTACTACGGATCTACTTCTATAGCTTAAAGAGCTTACTATATAATTATTTTCAATACTTATACTACAATTTGAATTACTAATAGTTTTAGAAGTTTTAGAAACTTAAAAAAAATAAAAAAATTTTTGATATAATTATTCAAATAAAAATACTATATGATTATTAGAAAAAAGAGTTTATATTATGAAAAACTATATCCCATTAATTATTATTATGATTTTTTTAGTTGCTTGTGAACAAGATATAATCAATAAAGATTCGAAGCTATCAAAAGAGATACAAATTAAAAACTATCTAAACGATTTAACTAAATCAAGTGAATACGTAGGTTTACAATATATAGTATTTGATAAAAATGGAACGATATTTAATCATTCCTCAGGAAAAAGTAATTTAGAAAAAAACATCAATGTAATAGATGAAACAACATTTAATATATATTCACTTACGAAAATTGTTACAGGGATAAGTATCATTCAGCTTCAAGAAAAAGGTAAGTTAGATATTAACGACAAAGTATCAAAATATATTGATGTCCCATTTAAGGGTATTACAATCAAACAATTACTTAATCACAGTTCAGGTTTACCAAATCCTTTTTTAGGAAATGGATATTTACACTGGAAAGAGGATCATAAAGGTTTTGACAGAGATAAATTATTTAATGAAGCATTAAAAGAACATAATGAATTTATTTTTAAACCTGGAGAAGATATTGAATATTCTAATTTTGGATACGTAATATTAAGTTATATTATTGAAAAAATATCTGGTATAAAATATGAAGATTATGTAATACAAAATATTTTTGTACCTCTTAAATTAGATTTATCTAAAATTCATTTTAAGGATAGAAGCTATTCTAATTCTGCTGAACCATATCATTCTAAAAATCCATTTAAATTTAGAATTTTTGAAAAAGTTCATAAAGGTTTAAATATAAAAATTATAGAAAACTATAATCATACTAAAAACAAATGGTATTTTGATTTTCCATCAATGGGCGGTATAATTGCTAATGCTAGTGAATTTTCAAAAATATTTTCTGACCTATTAAAAGAAAGATCTATTTTATTAAATAAAAATAGTAAAGAAATTATATTTACAAAACAAACCCAAATAGATAATATATCTTATTCTGTAAGTTTGGAAATGAATGAAGATAAAAAAGAAAATGTTTTTTATTTTCATAATGGTGGAGGGATAGGATATACATCTTCTTTACGTTTATATAAAGATAAAGGATTTGGAACTATACTTTTACTTAATACTTCTGATTTTGCAAAACTTGAAATAAATGATAAATTAGATGATATATTTTTAAAAGGCATTAATCCTTAAAATATATACATCTTTTATCTTCTTCTATAGCTTAAAGACTGCATAAGATGATTCTTTTCAATATTTAAACTAGAATTTAAATCTGCAATAGTTCTAGCAACTTTTAGAACTTTATTTATGCTTCGAAATGATAAATTAAAAGTTTGAGTTGCTTTTTCTATAATATCTTGACATTCTTTATTTATCCTACAATACTTAGCAATATCTTCGTCATTTAACTTTCCGTTTAACTCTTTTTGTCCTCTTAACTTTTGCATCTTAAAAGCATCTATTACCTTATCATGTATCTGTTTTGAGCTAATAGTTGATATCTCTTCTAAATTTGATTCATTCATCACTATATATAAATCTATTCTGTCTAAAAAAGGTTCAGATAATCTATTTTTGTATCTTTTAATATCAAGTTCATTGCATCTACAATCATTTTTAACAGATAACATATTACCACAAGGGCATGGATTCATTGCACTTACGAATAAAAACTTCGTATCATATAAAACCTTTTTGTTTACTCTACTAACTAATAATTTATGATCTTCTAGTGGCTCTCTTAAAGCTTCTAAAATAGATTGACTAAAATGAGGAAGTTCATCAAAGAAAAGTATTCCATTATTACATAAAGCTACTTCTCCTAAAGCTGTTCCACCTATTATAGAAGCTTTTGTACTTGTATTATGTGGGCTTCTAAAGATTCTTAAGGGTTTAAAATCTGGTTCTTTTAATTCTAAGGCTTGCATCTTTGCATTTTCTAAGATTTCATCTAAACTCATAGGCGTCATAATGTAAGGAAGTCTTCTTGATATCATTGTTTTCCCACATCCTGGACTTCCTTCAAAAAGAATATTGTGATTTCCTGCTGCACTTATAAGTGCAGCATTTTTTGCATTTTCTTGTCCTTTTATATCTTTAAAATCTAATATGTATTCATTTAAAAAATAGAACTCTTCACCATTTATATTGATTTTTTCATACTCTAATTCATCTTTTTGATATAAAAACCTATCTTTTTCTTCACTTTTAAAAAATTCAATTGCCTGCATTAAATTTTTTACACAGAAAATATTTATATTTGGAATCTTTGATATTTTTTTAGCACTTTTTTCACAGACAAGAACATTTTTAACTAAAGCATTTTTTGCTAATGATAATATAATTGGAAAAATATGACTACTATCTTTTATCTCTCCATTTAAAGAAAGCTCTCCAAAAATATGAAAGTTTTTAAAATCAATTTTTTTTTCTTCATATAAAGATATTAACAAAGCAATAGGCAAGTCAAAATGAGTACCAGATTTTTTTATTTCACTAGGACTTAAATTAATTGTGATTTTTTTTGGAGGAAATTTAAATTCATTAGTTAAAAGTGCAGATTTAACCCTGTCTTTTGATTCTGTTATAGCAGAACTCACAAGTCCAACTATTGTAAAACTTGGGAGTCCTTTTGTAAATGTAGATTCAACATGCACTTCTTGTGCTTCTATTTCGTTGAATGTAGCTGATTTAATAATTTTCATGTTATACTTTCAATAAATAATTTAATTCATTATATTGAATTATTTATTAATTTTATATAACACTTAATATTATTTAAAATATTTTACAACATTTTCTTTGATATCCTCTACACTTTTAACACCACTTTCTTTCTTTACAGTTTTACCATTTTGAGTATAAACTAATACTGGAACGGCTATTATGTTAAATCTTTTCGCTAAAGCTGGTTCTTTATCAATATCAACTTTATAGATAGTTACATTGTCAGTTTTGCTTGCATCGTATTTTGTCAAACTTTCACCTAAAGTCTTACAAGCATATCACCATACTGCGTAAAAATCTACAATAACATTTTTATTACTTACTTTTTCATCAAAGTTCTTACTTGTCAAATGTTCAAAGGCAAATAAGTAACTAAAAGAAAACAGTAAAAAAACAATTATACTCTTCATCTTATATCTCCTATTACTAATAAATTTAAGATTTAATAATACTCAATAAGTGTGTAGTAAATGTTTATAAATTAATTTAATTAAATTAAATAAGTTTATTTTCGTCTAAGTAGGGTTTGATTTTAAAAATCAGTAGAAAGAATATATAGTTATATATGATAGAAACAGAAGATTAAGACTTCTGCTTTAACTTTCTTTTCCACTCTTTTTCAAATTTTTTTCTTTTTAAAAAAGATAAGTTTTCAATAAATAAATGACCTTCAAGGTGTTCCATTTCATGTTGCCAAGCTACAGCTAAAAAATCTTCGGCTTCCATTGTCTGTTGTTCACCATTTCTGTCAAAATACTCAACTATTATATGCTGAGCTCTTTTTACCTCTTCATTAAATCCAGGTACGCTTAAACAACCTTCAACAAAAACTTGAGTACCGTCTTTATGTGTTATAACTGGATTAATTGCTTCTATTAAATCTTCTTTTTCTTGAACATCATTTTCATTTGGAAGATTTATAATTAGTACATTTAAAGGTATAGCTATTTGAATAGCTGCAAGACCTACACCACTTTCATTAATCATACTCTCATACATATCATCAAGTAGCGTATGAAGTTCATTATCGAACTTCTCTACGTCTACTGATTTTTTTCTGAGTAGTTTATTTGGATAAGTTATTACTTCTCTAATCATATTATTTTACTTATGGTTAGTAATTACTTCATCTATTAGACCATATTTACAAGCTTCAGCCGCACTCATAAAATTATCTCTATCTGTATCTTGTTCAATAACTTTAATATCTTGACCAGTTTGTTCTGCAATCATTTGATTTAAAGTATCTTTCATTCTTTGGATCTCTTTAGCTTGGATTTGAATATCAGTTGCCTGACCTTGTGCTCCACCTAAAGGCTGATGGATCATAACTCTAGAGTTTGGTAAAGAATATCTTTTACCTTTAACTCCAGAAGATAATAAAAATGCACCCATTGAAGCTGCTTGTCCAATACAAATAGTAGAAACATCAGGTTTAATATAATTCATAGTGTCATAAATTGACATACCACTTGTAATTACTCCACCAGGAGAGTTGATATATAAATAGATATCTTTATCTGGATCCTCAGCTTCTAAAAAAAGTAACTGAGCAACAATTGATGATGCTACTTGATCATTTATTTCACCACTTAACATTATAATTCTATCTTTTAGAAGTCTAGAATAAATATCATAACTTCTTTCGCCTCTTCCACTTTTCTCAACTACATATGGTATATAACTCATTTTAATTCCTATAGTTTATTTTCCTAATTTTTCGTCTAATAATTTAGTAATAACTTTTTCTTCAATCATAGACATTTTAATTGCAGGTAAGTATCCAGCATCTTGATATTGCTTTAATACTTCTTGTGGATTTTGACCACTTTGCATTGCTTCATAGTAAATTACTTGAGTAACTTCTTTATCCTCTACATCAATACCTTCAGCTTTTGCTAAAGCATCAACAATAAAAGTTGCTTTTACTGATTTTGCTGCATCTTCTTTTAGTTCATTTCTAATAGATTCTAATTTAGAAGCATCTTCTTGTAATTCTTTGATTTCTTCTTCTTTCATAGTTTTTACTTTATTGTTTAAAGCATAATTAATCTCTTGGTCAATCACAGAAGTTGGTAGTGCAAATTCAATGTTTTCAATTAAAGAATCTAAAAATGCAGGTTTTAATTCATCTCTGTAATATGTACCTTTTAATTCTGCTTTCATTTGATCTTCAATTTTTGTTTTTAAAGTTTCAACTGTTGCATCTTCTTCACCTGGCAACATTTTAGCAACAAACTCATCATTGATTTCTGCTGCAGCTTTTTCTTGAATTTCATGTAAAGTTACTTTAAATACAGCTTCTTTACCAGCTAAATCTTTTGATTGGTAAGATTCAGGGAATGTTACAGTAATGTCTTTTTGCTCTTCATATTTCATACCAATAATTTGTTCTTCAAATCCTGGGATAAATGAAGCTGAACCAATTTCTAAAGTATATTTTTCAGCTTTTCCACCGTCAAATGCAACACCATCAACGAAACCTTCAAAATCAATTACAACAAAGTCAGCATCTTTAGCCATTCTTTTTCTTTTTAATTTTTCTAATGGAGCAGATGATTTTGCCATTTCTTCTAATCTAGAATCAATCTCTTTTGCATCTACAGTTTTATCTTCAACTTCAGGAACTAAAGATTTATAATCACCTAATTCAACTTTTGGTTTATTAGCAATTTTAATTTCAACATCAATATCACCATTATCTTTTTTGTCATATTTTGAAACTGATGGCTCTCCGATGATATCATCATGAGAAATTTCTAATTTTTCAATACTATCACCTAAAATTGATCTTAGTACTTCACCTTCTGCATCTTCTCTTAATTTATCTGCATATCTTTGTTTTACTACTGCTACAGGTACTTTACCTTTTCTAAAACCTTGGATATCCATAGTTTTTGCAGCTTGTCTAGCTACTTTATCTAAGTTCGCTTCAATTACTTCTTTTGAAACTGTTGCTGTAATAACTGCATTTGCTTCATCAACTCTATTTACATTAAATTCCATTAAATCTACTCCGATTATTTTAATTTTAAACGTGATTTTATCTAAAAATTAATAAGAATTCTATAAAATAAAGTTTTAGAAGGAAATCACATTGCAATTTTTATATCAGAACGTATTATTTTTAATGTTAATACCAATTATTTTTCTTATGTTTTTAATAATTACCAGACAAGATAATTTTGAAAAACACTTTTCAAAAGAGACTATAAAGAAGCTTACTATAGCTAATAAATATATGACAAGAAAGACAAGAAATATTTTGTTTTTTATATCTGTTATTTTAATGACAATTGCCTTGGCAAGACCAGTAGCACAAGAAAGAGAACATAGTTTCAAACAAGAAGTTGCTTCTATAGTAATAGCAATAGATGTATCTAAATCAATGCATGCAACAGATATTTATCCAAATAGATTGACTATGGCAAAACAAAAACTATTAAATATAATAGACTTATCTAAACAAAATGCAATAGCAGTTATACTTTTTGCAAAATCCTCTTTTATACTTTCACCTGTAACGCAAGATTTCAATTCACTGAAAATTTTAATTGAAAAGCTAGATACTGGTACAAACTTCGATAATGGCTCAAATATATTTTCTACTCTTGAAACTACAAATAAACTTTTAAAAGATTATGATAATAAAAATCTTATTTTACTTAGTGACGGTGGTAATAGTAGTGATTATACTGAGGAAATAGAATATGCAAATAAAAGTAAAATCAATATATATACAATAGGTGTTGCTACAAAAAAAGCTAGCCCAATAAAACTTGATAATGGTAAGTTTCTAACAAATAAAGATGGTTCAATTGTAACTGTAACTTTAAATGAAAATATAAAAAAACTTAGTTTAAACACTAATGGAGGATATATTAAATATACAACGAATAACGAAGACATAAAACAAATCATTCAAGATATTAATACCAAATCTTCAAAAAAAGAGATAGAATCTAAAAAATTCAAAACATACACTGAACTATTTTATTACCCTCTAGCATTGGCAATATTTATACTTCTAATAGCTTTCTCATCTTTGCCAAGTTTTAAAAATAAAAGAATAGTAAATACTATACTAATCATTTTTGCAATAAATGCCACTACAAATTTAGAAGCTTCAATTTTTGATTTTAAAACTATAGATAAAGCAAATGAACAATATAAAAACAAAGATTATAAAAATGCCTCAAAAACTTATAAAAAAGTATTAAACACTCCTGAGGCTAACTATAATTTAGCTAATTCTTTATATAAACAAGAAAAATATAAAGAAGCCTTAGAAGAATATGCCAAAGTTACAACAACAAAAGAAGATTTCGAGTATAAAAAGTTACATAATATGGGGAATACCTATGTAAAACTAAATGATTTAGAAAATGCAAAAAAAATGTATGAAAATGCTTTAAAAATAAAAAATGATAAGCAAACTAAAGAGAATTTACAAGCAGTAAATAAATTTTTAGAGAAACAAAAAAAGCAAAACAAAGACAAAAAAGACAAAAAAGACAAAAAAGATAACAAAGACAAAAAAGATAACAAAGACAAGAAAGAGAACAAAGACAAAAAAGATAACAAAGACAAGAAAGAGAACAAAGACAAGAAAGATAACAAAGACAAGAAAGATAACAAAGACAAGAAACAAAATAAAGAGCAAGAAAAGCAGAATAAAAATAAACAAGAAGATAAACAAAAACAAGAAGATAAAAACAAGCAACAAAAAGAAATTAATACAAAAGAACTAAAAAAAGATGATATCACTGATTTAGAAGAGAAAAAATGGCTCAATAAATTAAAGGATAAAAAGACACCTGTTTTATTAAAAAGAGTTAAAACCAAGAATGAAGATACTTCTTCAAATCCTTGGTAAAATATTAATAATTAGTTGATTTTCTCATTTGCATTAGTTCTTTTTGAACAGAGATATTAATATCTTCATCTGCTTCAAAACTTAATGCATAATTTCGTCCATCATAATCAATAGAATTAAGTATGATTTTCATAGCTTCTAATCTAGCTTTATGTTTATCATTACTTCTTACTACATGCCAAGGAGCACTTCTTGACGAAGTTCTTCTAAGCATTTCATATTTTTTGTCAGAGAACTCACTCCATAAATCTTGAGCTTGCATATCAACTTCAGAAAACTTCCAATGTCTTAGAGGGTCATTGATTCTTCTATCAAATCTTCTTTTTTGTTCATCTTTGGAAACAGAAAAGTATAGTTTAATTAGAACCATTCCTTGTCTTACTAAATCTTGCTCAAAATTGACAACATCTTCCATGAAAATTTCATGTTCTTCTCTTGTACAAAATCCAAATATAGGTTCAACCATAGCCCTGTTATACCAAGATCTATCAAATAAAACCATTTCTCCACCAGTTGGGAAATGTTCTATGTATCTTTGAAAAAACCACTGATTTCTTTGTGTTTCCGTTGGTTTACCAAGAGCAACTATTCTATAATGTTTATTATTCATATATCTTGTGATTCTACGAATAGCACCACCTTTTCCAGATGCATCTCTACCTTCAAATAAAATAATCATTCTTTTGTTTTCTGATTCTAAATAATTTTGAAGTTTAATTAACTCTATTTGGTATTTTTTTAACTCTTCTAAATCATAAACTTTTTGAATACCATCATGTAAAACTTCAGGATCAACATTTTTAAAATCACCTAAAATAGCTTTTAAGGCTTTATTTTCATCTAATAATTTTTCAAATCTTTCATCACTATATGTTGATTTTTCTTCATCTTTTTCTACTGTATTAACGACTATAGAATCTTTAAATTTTTGCATTAAATTTAATGCTATTTTTTTTGTTAAGTTATCTTTTTTTGTATATCCAAGTACTTTTACATATCTTTTTTTCTCATGTTGAAATCTTGCTATATATTTTTTACCAAAAACAGGATGAGCAATTTTTGATATATATAAGCCACTATAATTTGTCTTCTCGAAATCACTTAAATTCATTTAATTATGCCTTTGCAAATTTGTTTTCTTGTTCCATAGTTGAAATCTCTTCTTTACCACTTATTAATACTTTTGAATTAATTTTTAAAAATTTTTTTGGTAATTTATTTGTATATTTAACATTAGATAAAATATATTTAATACAATTTAATCTAGCCTCTTTTTTATCATCACTTTTTATTATTGTCCAAGGTGATATATCAGTATTTGAAGCCATCAACATTGAAAATTTTGCTATTGTATATTTATCCCAAAGTTTTTGAGACTCTTTATCCACTAATGATAATTTATATTGTTTTAACGGATCTATTGTTCTTTTTTTAAATCTTTTTGCCTGCTCTTTTTTTGAGACGGAGAAATAAAACTTCATTAATAAAATACCAGAGTTAACAAGCATTTGTTCAAATTCCGGTACTTCTCTTAAAAATTCATGTTGTTCTTCTCTTGAACAAAATCCCATAACTGGTTCAACCCCAGCTCTATTGTACCAAGACCTATCAAATATAACTATTTCGCCTGCACTTGGAAGATGTTGAACATATCTTTGAAAATACCATTGAGTTTTTTCAATATCACTAGGTTTTTCTAAAGCTACAACTCTAGCTCCCCTTGGATTTAAATGCTCTGTGATTCTTTTAATAGTTCCACCTTTTCCAGCTGCATCCCTACCCTCAAAAATCATCAAAACTTTTAATCTATTTTCTTTTACATAGTTTTGATACTTTAATAATTCTATTTGTAGTTTTCTTAACTCTTGTTCATATTCTAAAGTCTCTTTTTTAACCCAAATTTGAATTTTCTTCTTTTTAGAACTTTTTACCGTTTCTTTTTTATCATTTTCATCAATATTTGATATTGGACTTTGAATTTCTTCTTTGTCTGCTAACTCTTCAGAAATCACTCCTTTGCTCTTCCCCATCTTCAATTTCCCTTATGATAATCTAGATTTGTATGCATTATATCCAAATTTGTTAACAATTTGATAATGACCCTTAGTATTTTTTATAGCTATAGATGGTAACTGTATTCCATTAAAAGTTGTAGTTTTAACCATTGTATAATGAATCATATCTTCTAATATAATTTTGTCCCCAACTTGAAGCTCTTTATCAAAGGAGTAATCACCTATAATATCGCCCGCCAAACAAGTATTACCTGCTAATCTAAAAGTATGTTTTTTCTCATTTTCTAAACCTGCGTTTCTAATATCAGCTCGGTAAGGCATGGCTAAAGTATCTGGCATATGTGCTTCAGCAGATGTATCTAAAATGGCTATTTTTATACCATTATCAACAATATCTAGTACAGTTGCCACTAAGTAACCGGTTTGCCAACCTACAGCTTCACCAGGTTCTAAATATATTTCCAAATGAGGATATCTATTTTTAAATTCATTTAAAAGTTTTATCAATCCTTCAACATCATAATCAGCTCTAGTAATATGATGACCTCCCCCAAAATTTACCCATTTCATTTGTGGTAGAAAATCAGAAAACTCTCTTTCAAAATTTTTTAAAGCACCTTCTAAAGCATCAATATTTTGTTCACAAAGTGCGTGAAAATGTAAACCATCTACAAATTCTAAATTATCTTCTTCAAAATTCTTTTTTGTAATACCTAATCTTGAATATGGAGCACAAGGATTATATAAGTCTACTTCTACACTAGAATACTCAGGATTAACTCTAAGTCCAATTGATGTTTTTCCTATTGCTCTTTGTCTAAATTTATTTAATTGATTGAAAGAGTTAAAAACAATATGATTTGACATTTTAATAATTTCATCTATCTCTTCATCTTTAAAAGCTGGAGAATAAGTATGAACTTCTTTTGAAAACTCTTCATAGGCTAGAATAGCTTCATTTAAACCAGAGGCACAACAACCTTGCAAATATTTTTTACACAAATCAAAAGTAGACCAAAGAGCAAATCCTTTTAAAGCCAAAAGAATTTTTACATTGGTTTTATCTTGTATCTCTTTTAAAAGTTCTAAATTTTTTTTTAATAATTCCTCTTCACATACAAAACAAGGGCTTGGAAGTTCTTCAAAATTTTCTACTATTTCATCATTCATTTTATATTTAATTTACACTAAGGTCTAAAATTTTCCAAGGTAGGCCTTGAGTCATTAATTCATCCATAAAAGGTTTAGCATCAAACTCTTCTATATTAAATACGCCCTTTCCATCCCAAATACCTTTGTAGATCATTTTTGATCCTATCATTGCTGGTACTCCAGTTGTATAACTTACAGCTTGAGCTCCTGTTTCCTTGTAACACTCTTGATGGTCACATACATTATAAATGTATACTTTCTTCTTCTTTCCATCTTTAAAGCCTTCAATGATACAACCAATATTTGTTTTTCCAACTGTTCTTGGTCCTAAAGATGCAGGATCTGGAAGTAGTGTTGCTAAAAATTCTATAGGTATTATCTTTTGTCCTTTATGTTCTACTTCTTCAATACCTAACATCCCTACATTTTGTAAGCAGTTCATATGTTGAATATAAGACTCTCCAAATGTCATAAAAAATCTAATTCTTTTTAAACCTTTTATATTCTTACATAAAGACTCTAACTCTTCATGATATAAAAGATAAGAAGGCTTTACCCCTACTTCAGGATAATCATGGTCAATTTTTATTTCTAAAGGTTTTGTTTCTATCCATTTACCTTCTTGCCAATATCTTCCATTTGAAGAGACTTCTCTTAAATTTATTTCAGGATTAAAATTTGTAGCGAAAGGATATCCATGATCTCCGGCATTACAATCCATGATATCAATATAATTTATTTCATCAAATAAATTTTGTTGAGCATAGGCACAAAAAACACCAGTAACCCCAGGATCAAATCCAGAACCTAGAAGTGCTTTTATTCCAGCTTTTTTAAACTCTTCATTTTTTGCCCATTGTTCTTTGTATTCAAACTTTGCTTCATCTGGATGCTCATAGTTTGCAGTATCTATATAATCAACTCCTGTTTGTGAACATGCATCCATGATAGTCAAATCTTGATATGGTAAGGCTACATTTAGTAAAACTTTTGGGTTAACTTTTTTTATTAACTCTACAAGTTCAGGAACATTATCCGCATCTACTGTATCTACGGCAATATCTACTTTTTGATTCTGTTTAATTTCATCTCTAATTTTCTCACATTTTGCAAGAGTTCTAGATGCTAAAGTAATTTTTTCAAATGTATCAATATTCATAGCACACTTTACAGTTGCTACACGACTTACTCCACCAGCACCTATAATTAATATTCCTTTTTTACTCATATAACGCTCCATTATCAATATTTGAAATTATATGATTTATTTAGTAAAAAACTCTTAAATATGTGATTAATAAAACAAAAAGTTTCTTTTGATATAATTCGCTTTTATCAAAAAAATAATTAGTTGTATTGGTTATTTTTCCAAACTGGGGATGACTTGGCTTCGATTGGAGCTTTGAGGATCAGTTGCATGTCGGTCTGAGTATACCGTTAAGCGGCTCATTTTTTTTAGACGCAAACAATACAAATTACGCTCCAGCTTACGCTAAAATAGCATAAGTTCATATTTAAGGACTCCCTTTAAGTAGGTCGAGACCTTGGAGGTTCACTCTGTAGATTCTATCTATGCAGGCCAAAGTGGATTCACCCAGATAGATTATCTTTAAAAAGTTGATCACTTTTTATTGAGACATTTTAGATCTTAGTTTTATAGTTGCTTTGCGAGTTGTGCTGCTATAAAATGAAACTCTACAACTCCTCTAAGCATGTAGACGCTGGTAGTAGAAGTTTTAAGACTGCGGTTCGATCCCGCACATCTCCACCAAAATAAATCAAAAACTTCTTACACTTTAACTATTTAATAATAAATGAGAAAGCCCTAAACATAAATCTTAGTCTTAATAATTACAATAATTCTATAAAAAACTATATGTAAAAGTGCTTGTCTTATTTTTCCAATTCTTTGATATTTTATATAGCTAATAGTGGTGATTCATTACCTTTATCCAAGTTGAGATATCAGAGTTTTTAGAAGTCTCAAAATCATTTTGATTTTTTATAAGTAAAATTGAATAAAAAAGATTTAAAATATCTTATAGAAGAAGAAAAGAAAAAAATTATAATAGAAAGTGATTCAGAATTCAAAATTGAGAAATCAAAAACTTTAGCATTTCATTTTAATAATATATACAAAAAAGAAGATAAAACTCAAGATATAAAAGACATGCTTTTCTGGAGATTTTCAGTAATAAGTGATAAAACTATTGATAGATATATTGTTAGAGATTGTGATAGTGTTATTAGTTTTAAAGAAGCTAAAGCAGTTATTCGTGGGTAAAATCAAACTCATACCTCAAGAACTCATTTAGATCAAAAATTTCTAGCTCAATTAGTATGGCCTTCAATTAAAAATGATGTTTTAATACATGATAGTTGTTTTACTCACAAAGATGGTAAAAGTATTCACTTCCCAGATTATGAAGTTGAAAACAAAGG
>JAAETO010000126.1 GCA_024228275.1 Arcobacter sp. | reverse complement strand
TAAAATAACTATAAATAGGTGCTGCTACAGAATTAGAAGCAATAGAGAATATTCTTTGGTAATTTACATCAACATCAATTGTAAAACAATTTTCACCTTTTGTACAATATCTTTTATTATTTTTAAGATGTTCTATAATTATTTCTAATTTCTATACAAAATATTAGATTTTATATTTTCCACTTCACTTAGAGATTTAATAAGTAAACATAAAACAAGAAAAAAAATCCAAAAAAAAAACTTTCAGATAAAAGAACCTAAGTTCAAATATCTAAAAGCTTTTTATGGCTCCGGCACCTGGATTCGAACCAGGGACCAAATGATTAACAGTCATCTACTCTACCACTGAGCTATGCCGGAATGTAAAAAAGTTAAATTTAAATAGTGGCTCCGGCACCTGGATTCGAACCAGGGACCAAATGATTAACAGTCATCTACTCTACCACTGAGCTATGCCGGAATCTATTAAATTTAAATCATAAAAAAAGAAGTTAAATGGCTCCGGCACCTGGATTCGAACCAGGGACCAAATGATTAACAGTCATCTACTCTACCACTGAGCTATGCCGGAATCTATCTTCCTTTTAAATGGAGTGGAAGTATAGTTAAAAATACCTTGTTTGTCAATATATTTTAGGACTTTTTATAATATTTTATAAAAATTGACTCCACCACTATCAATTATCGATACAATCTTCAATTCAGCTAAATTTTTTAGTATATTTTTACTATTATCATCAAATAAATTATCAATATCCTCAAAAGTTAGAGGTCTTCTTTTTAACATAGAAATAATTTCATCTTTTGAAAAACTATTAGTCTGCTTAGGTCTTTTTTTATAAGCAATATTTACATTTATACCTTCAAACTTATTTGCTATATATTCTAAGCTTTCAAAACTTACTGGCTTTACATCATATGCAGGTGGTCTATCTATCGTTCCTATATCTACTCTACTTGGGTTTATTTTTTTTACTGCATCATATAAAAGATTTATCTCTTCTTCTTTATCATTTATATCTTTTACAAATAGTATCTCTAGAACAAATTGATTTCTTGTAGTTTTACTAAACTCAATCATACTAGAGACTATTTTTTGTACATCTATACCCTTATGATTTCTATCTAGTTTTTTAAAACATTTAGCACTTACACAATCTAAAGATAGTTTTACAGTATCAAACTTTAGTAAAGTATTAAAAATATTTTCATCATATATTTTACTACCATTTGAAAGTATCAAGGTTTTTGTATTATTTTTTATTATATTTACTTCATCTATTAGTTCATCTAGTTTAGGATATAAAGTTGGTTCACCATTTGCTGTTACAGTTATAACATCAATCTTCGGGTGCTTATCAAAAGACTCTTGAACAGCTTCTATAACTTCTTTAACCTTTGGATAGCTTATCATAGAATCAACAGTCTTAGAACCTTCTAATTCGCAATATAAACAGTCAAAATTGCACTGTTTAGAACTTGGAGATAAATCTACTCCTAAAGATATACCAAACCTTCTTGAAGGAATTGGTCCAAAAATAATAGAATTTGAATATGACATGATTTACTTTCTTGAAGAATAAGTAGGGAAAAACCTACTTATTTTATATTTTTAGATTTATTTTTTTGAAACTCTTTGACACTCTTTTACAAAGTGAATAGCATTTTCAACTGGAACATCAGGTAAGATACCATGTCCTAAGTTAAAGATATGACCTTCAGTTTGCATAGTCTCTTGGATTTTCTCTACACATTTAGTAGTCTCTTCTTTAGAATATAATCTACAAGGTTCCATATTACCTTGAAGAACATAATCTTTTCCAAGTTTTTCTTTTGCCATAGACATTGGAGTTCCCCAATCTACACCAAATACATCAAAGTTTCCATAAACTCCACCCATATTTATAAATGCAGATACACCTTTAGGGAACATTATTACAGGAACATGAGGATACTTAGATTTTAAATGCTCAGCAATCTCAACCATATATTTCCAAGAAAACTCATCATATCTTCCTGGCTCAATTGCTGCTGCCCATGAATCAAAGATTTGAACAACATCAGCACCAGCTTCAATTTGTTTTTCCATATAGAATTTAACTACATCAGTAACACGTCTTAAGATTTTGTGTAATAATTCAGGGTTTGAATACATCATCTTTTTACAAAGATTATATGTTTTAGTACCTTGTCCTTCAATCATATAAGTAGCTAAAGTCCATGGAGCACCAGTAAACCCAATAAGTGCTTTATCTTCTGGTAACTTTTGCTTTAATAATTTAATAGTTTCATAAACATAAGTTAACTTATCAGCAGCAGCTTCTCCACCTAAAAGAGCATCTACTTCAGCTTCTGTTTTAATTGGATCTCTAAATATAGGACCTTCACCTTTGATAAACTCTAAGTGCATTCCCATTTCATTTGGAATAACTAAAATATCACTAAATAAAATTGCAGCATCAACTCCAACAATATCAAGTGGTTGAATAGTTACTTCACAAGCCTTTTCAGGATTGTGACAAAGATTTAAAAAATTTCCAGCTTCAGCACGAACCTTCATATACTCAGGTAAGTATCTACCTGCTTGTCTCATCATCCATACAGGAGTATAAGGTGTTTCTTTTCTAAAACAAGCATCTACAAAAATTTTTGACATGTAATATAACCTTTATAAAATTTATTTTTTAAAAAATTTTCAATCATTAAATATCGTTTTCCATTTCAATCCATTTTAATGCAATTCTTACAGAATTTGTAGCTGCCCCTACTCTTACTTGGTCCGCTACATTAAAGAAATGAACAATATTTTGTGCATAAACATCTTTTCTGATTCTACCCACGTAAGTAATATCAGTATCAGTAGAGATAATTGGCATTGGGTATGCATTATTTTCTAAATCATCAATAACTTCAACATTTTCAAATCTTTCTAAAGACTCTCTTACTTCTGCCACATCAACATCTACATCATCTTCAAATGTAACTGTAATAGATTCACTATGAGATCTTAAAACAGGAACTCTTACACATGTAGCAGCTACTTGAACATCTTTATGTAATATTTTTTGAGTTTCATTTACCATTTTCATCTCTTCTTTTGTAAATGAATTTTCTTGTGCTACATCAATTTGTGGAATAACATTAAGTGCGATTTGATGTGCAAAACAATCTTTTTTTGACTCATCTAATTCAAAAGCAAAAAATGCTTGCATTTGTTTTACAAGTTCTTCCATACCAGCTTTTCCAGCACCAGAAACAGCTTGATAAGTTGATACATCTACTCTTTTAATTCCATATAATTCATCTAAAGGTTTTAAAGATAATACCATTTGAATAGTAGAACAATTTGGATTAGCAATAATTCCCGTATTTTTCCATAATTCTATATCTTCAGGATTTACTTCAGGTACAACTAAAGGTACATTTTCATCCATTCTAAAATGACTTGTATTATCTATAACTACAGCGCCACCTTCAACTGCAAATTTTGCAAATTTTTCAGAAATAGAACCACCTGCACTAAAAAATGCGATATCTACTTCATTTTCTTCAAATACTGTCTCAGTTAATTCTAACACTGTATGCTCTTTACCAGCAAATACAATTTTCTCACCAGCACTTCTTGCACTTGCAAGAGGTACTAGATTTTGAATTGGGAAATCATATGCTTCCATTACTCTAAAAAGTTCTTCACCAACTGCGCCTGTTGCACCTACAACAGCAACATTAAATTTTCTCATTTCTTATTCTTCCTCATTTTTTTCTATATCATTATCATCTATTAAAGATGGAGTATCTTTCGAAGTCGATTCTTCATTTGTAACTTCATTTGTTTTATTCTCTAAAACTTCACCAGCTTCATTATGTATGATTACATTACCATTTTCATCTAATTCTATTTCTTCATCTTCTTTTGGACATTTAGCAATAGAAACAACCTTGTCTCCTTTGTCAACATTAACAATAATCACACCAGAAGTATTTCTTCCAGCTTTTCTGATTGTTTGCATATCAACTCTAATCATTTTTCCAATAGATGTAAGTGCCATTAAGTCTTGAGTTTCATCAACTAATACTTCACCAACAACATTACCAGTTTTATTAGATAATTTCATTGAAATAACACCAGAACCAGCTCTATTTGTTAATCTATATTCAGAAACTGTTGTTCTCTTTCCAATTCCTTTTTCAGAAATTGGTAAAAGCTCTTGATCTTCACTTGAAATAACATCAGCATCAACAACAAAGTCAGTATCTAATTTAAACTTAATACCTCTAACACCTCTTGTGCTTCTTCCTTGTTCTCTAGTCTTCTCTATATCAAATCTAATACACTGACCTAAAGATGTAAATATCATCAAGAATTGA
This sequence comes from Arcobacter sp., assembly GCA_024228275.1. Lineage (GTDB taxonomy): Bacteria > Campylobacterota > Campylobacteria > Campylobacterales > Arcobacteraceae > Halarcobacter. The sequence goes on along the minus strand of JAAETO010000126.1, from coordinate 9,372 downwards.
GAACTTGCATCAGTAATTTTTGCAGTTACAATCTCATCTAAATCATCAAGAACAATAGCTCTAACACCATTTGATCTAATATTTGAGAACTCTTTTAAAGATGTTCTTTTAACAATACCGTTTTTAGTAAAGAATGCTAAAGATTTAGACTCATCAAAGTCTGTTGTTGGAATAATCTCCATAATCTTCTCATCAGCTCTTAAGTTTATTAAATTAACAACTGCTTTACCTTTAGCTACTCTACTTCCTTCAGGAATTCTATATACTTTTAACCAATATAATTGACCCATGTTAGTAACAAACATAAGAGTATCATGAGTATTTGATACAAAGAATCTTTCAATAAAATCATCTTCATGTGTGGTCACAGCTGTTTTACCTTTTCCACCACGTCTTTGTTTCTCGTACGATTTAATTGGAACTCTTTTTACATATCCATTATGAGTAATAGTAACTACCATTGGCTCATTTGGAATTAAATCTTCCATATCAATTTCATCATATGAATCTTCAATCTCAGTTAATCTTGGAGTTGCATATTTTTCTTTTATTTCTACTAATTCTTCTTGAATGATTTCATTTAATCTATCTTCAGATTTTAATATCTCTTCTAACTCAGCAATTAATGCTAATAATTCTTGATACTCAGCTTCTAGCTTATCTCTTTGAAGACCAGTAAGTCTTCCTAGTCTCATATCTAAAATAGCTTGTGACTGGATAATACTTAAACCAAATCTATCTTGTAACTTTTCTTTTGCTTCAGCATCATTTGACGAAGCTCTAATAATTTTTACAACCTCATCAATATTATCTAAGGCAATTTTTAAACCTTCTAATATATGTGCTCTAGCTTTAGCTTTTTCTAAATCAAAAATAGTTCTTCTAATAATTACAGTTTTTCTATGTGAAAGAAAAACATTTAAAATTTCTGGTAATTTGAATACCTTTGGTTCTTTATTATAAACTGCTAAAAGAATAATTCCAAATGTTGTCTCCATTGGAGTTGATTTATAAAGATTGTTTAATACAATCTCACTCATAGCATCTTTTTTAAGCTCAATTACAACTCTAATTCCATCTCTATCTGACTCATCTCTAACTTCAGAAATACCTTCAATTGATTTCTCTTTTGCTAAATTTGCAATTTGCTCGATTAATCTTGACTTATTTACTTGATAAGGAAGTTCATCTAAAACAATAACTTCTTTTTTACCTTTAGTTTCAATGTGATGCTTAGCTCTAATTTTAACACGTCCTCGACCTGTATTATATGCATCTATAATACCTCTTCTTCCAAAGATAGTACCACCTGTTGGGAAGTCTGGTCCTTGGATAAACTGCATTAATTCATCAGCTGTAGCTTCAGGGTTATCAATTGTATATAAAATAGCATCTAATAATTCACCTAAGTTATGTGGTGGAATTTTAGTTGCCATACCAACAGCAATACCTTCTGAACCATTCATAAGTAATGTTGGAACTCTAGTAGGTAATACAGCAGGTTCTTTTAATGTATCATCATAGTTAGGAGTAAAATTTACTGTATCTTTATCAATATCTCTTAAGATATCTTCAGAGATTTTAGTAAATCTAGACTCTGTATATCTCATAGCAGCAGCATTATCACCATCTACAGAACCGAAGTTTCCTTGACCATCAATAAGAGGTTCTCTCATAGAAAAGTCTTGTGCCATTCTTACAAGTGCGTCATATACCGATGTATCTCCATGAGGATGATACTTACCAATAACATCTCCAACAATTCTTGCTGATTTTTTATATGGCGCTCTTGCACTCATATTTAAATCATGCATAGCATATAAAATTCTTCTATGTACTGGTTTTAAACCATCTTTAGCATCCGGTAAAGCTCTACCAATAATTACACTCATAGAGTAATCTAAGTACGAAGCTTTTATACTATCTTCAATTTTAATGTCTATTATATCTTGATTTTCAAAGAGGTTTTCCATTAACAAATACCTTTAATTATAAAATTTAGATATTTTATCTAAAAAAGGCTTAGTATTCGGTCTTTTTAAACAAAAAAAAAGGGTGAAAGTTAAATAACTTTCACCCCTTAAAAAAAACAGTAATTATTCTTATTAATTACTATCTTTTTTATGTTGCATTATCATGTTATATACCGTATCTTTAAGTTTTAATTTTTCTTTTTTCTTTGTTTCAACTACAAATTGATCTGCATGATTTTTTTCCATCTCAATTATCTCTAAATCTAAATCATTATGTTTTTCAAACACTTTTGCAAAGTGTCCGTCAACCTGTTTTAATTCTGTAATAATTTCTCTATATTCATGAAACATAGTTTTTTCCTTTATTTAAATTTATATATTATTATAACAATTAGCAACTTAAAATAGTTATTAAAATCTATATTTTATTGAGATTTTGAAGTTTAAAAAGTGTAGTAGTAGAATAGTTCTACTACTAACATATAAGTTTATTTATTTATAATATTAACTTAAAAATTATATTTTATTTTTTATAACACTACCAATAGAATAGCTTTTAGCTAATATAAACTAAGTTCTGTAGTCCGCATTTATTTTTACATATTCGTAACCTAAATCACAACCATATGAAATGAATTTACCCTCACCTACTCCTATATCACAAATAACTTTATATTTATTATTTTCTAATACTTTTGAAGCTTTAGCTTCTTGCACTTCATCAAATAAAATCTCACCTTTATTGAATACCACTACATCATTGTAAGAGATCACAAGTTTATCTTCACTACAAGTAATTCTACTAGCACCTATAGTTGATGCTATTCGTCCGAAATTTGGGTCTTCACCATAAAGTGCAGTTTTAACTAGTAATGAGTTTGATAAAGCCTTAGAAGCTATTTCCGCCTCTTCATTAGATGCAGCTCCAATAACTTCAAAAGCTACAGCCTTTTTAGCACCCTCTCCATCTGCTACCATTAACATAGCCATATCATGCATAACAAGTCTTAAAGCCTCTTTGAAGGCTTCTTTATCATATGCCTTAGACTTTTTGTTTGATAATAACAATACAGTATCATTTGTAGAAGTATCTCCATCTACTGAAATGGCATTAAATGTACTATAAGAATTTAGCTCTAGTAGTTCTTTCATATCTTCTTTTGGAATATTTGCGTCAGTACATATAAAACAAAGCATTGTTGCAAGGTTTGGATTTATCATTCCTGCACCTTTTGCAACTGAAGCTATTTTAAAAGAACTACCATCTTCTAACTTAACTTCATACATAGAAGTTTTAGCATAAGCATCTGTTGTCATAATTGATAAAGATAGATTTTCTCCATTCTTTGAAGACAAGTCAAAACTATTTGCACCATCAATTATTTTTTGTTTTGGTAAAGGATTTCCAATAACTCCAGTACTACTCATAATTGGGTTTGTCAGATTAAAATCTAATGAAGAAAAAATAGTATTAATATCGTCAATACCTTTTTGTCCTGTCATTGCATTTGCATTTTTAGAATTAATTAATACAAAATTTGTTTTAAAATCTTTTTCATACATAGAGTAATGTTTAAGAGGTGCTGCTTGAAATTTGTTTAATGTAAATACAGCTTCAACATCACATAAAGTATCGCTGTAAATAAATCCTAAATCTAAATTTTCATTTGCTTTTAACCCTGCATGAATACCATCACAGTAAAAACCATCTATTTGGTCTATAAAACCTTTAATAGGCAAAATTGTAAACATCTATATATCCTTGAAATAATCCCTAATTTATTTAGGGAGTTTTAGTTTTTTAAATTTTATGAAAATATTCTAAGCATTTAGAATAATGTAATTATAGAAGAAACTATAATTTGATTTTATAAATCGTCAGGTTTCTCTGATAAAGATATTATTCTTTTTGCTTTTGAAATACCTTTTTGATTTCCAACTAATAATAACTTGCTATTTGCAGTAATAATAGTAGATCCCTTAGGCATCTGAATAAACTTCCCTTTTTTAGGAGTTATTCCTATTACAGATACTTTAATCCTATCTCTTAAGTGCAAATCTTTTATCTCATGATTCACTGCCCAAGAGTTTTCATTAACAAATGCTTCTTCCATATCAATAGGAGTATCAGGCTTATATAAAAACTCGTCAAGAACGTTTTCCATATCAGGTCTTATTGCCATAGCTGAAACTCTTTTTGCCATAAGTGATGGTGTTGCAACAACTTTATCTGCTCCAAGTTTCTCAAGTCTTATTTTTTCATTTTGCGTTTCGGCATTTGAAATAACCAAAAAAGGACTTCTTCCTAACTCTTTTTCGTATAATCTAACTGAAGCAATAAGAGTAATATTGTCTGAAATATTTTTTGATAAAGAAATAGCACCCTTAGCTGATGAAAGATGCGCTTTTAAAAAAGCTTTTTCTTTATAAGGTTCTTCTTTTACAAAATAAGGATAATTATACTCTTTAGCAATTTCTTCAATGTTATCACTTGGATCAACAACTACAAATGGCACATGACTATCTCTAAACTGCTTAGCTACTTGAGCTGTGTATTCATTATGATAAAAAATGACAAAGTGTCTTCTTAATCTTGCAATCTTATAAAGCATATTTCTTTCCTTATAAAGTTCAAATAAATTTCCTTTGATAACTGCTTCTATAAGTACAGCAGTAGAAAGGGTAAATAACGCAAAGCCAAATATAATAAGTGTTACAGTAAAAAATCTTCCAGCAGGTGAAATAGGAGAGATCTCTCCAAAACCTACAGTAGTAAAAGTAATACCTGTTTGATAAATTGCATCTAGAATTGGAAAATCATCTATTAGTATATATCCCATTGTTCCAACGATCATAATTATTTGAACAAGAACTAATGGTAGTCTAAAAGGTTTAAGTTGAGAATATATGATTGGATTTAAATCATATTCTGGTTTGGCTGTGCGTATCTCCCAGCCAAGAGCTTTCTTTACTCTTCTAAAGATGCTCATGAAAGCACTTTTCTAAGTGCCTTCTACGAGTGTTTTTTAAGAGTTCTTAACTCTTTTGCAGAAATTCTGATTTTTTTAGTAGTACCATCTTCTAAAGTAACTCTAACTGTTCTTAAGTTTGGTAAAAATCTTCTTTTAGTTCTGTTTTTTGCATGACTTACGTTGTTTCCAGACATAGGTCCTTTTCCTGATATTGCACATCTTCTTGACATTTTGTTTCCTTAACTTTTTTTAGTGAAAAATATTCGCGTATTATATCTTGTTTTACTTAAGTTTGATTTAAATTTTAAACAAATTTAATTTAATTGATATCTTAGCAAAAGTTCAATTGTTTTAAGATAATATTAATAATTATTTTAAAACAGGATCTTTTATGAAAATAATTATACTACTTTTTATATATGTTTTTTCTTTTGCAATAGAAGTACAAAAACCAAAAACATATAAAGGAGATGAAAATATATCTACTTGGGTAATGAGTGAAAAACTAGATGGCATACGTGCTGTTTGGACGGGGAAGGAATTAGTTAGTAAAAAAGGGAACAAAATATATGCACCTAAATGGTTCACAGTAAACTTTCCAAACTTTAAACTTGATGGTGAATTGTGGACGAAAAGAGATGATTTCGAGAATATTCAAAATATAGTAATGGATAAAAAACCAAGTATAAAGTGGAATAAGATTACATATAATATATTTGAAGTACCTAATAGTAAAGGTGATTTTTTTAAAAGATTAGAAAAAGCAAAAATTTACTTTAAAAAAAATGATACTCGATATGTTAAGATAATAGATCAAATAAAAATAAAAGACAAAAATCATTTAGATAATTTTTTAGAAAATATTGTCTTAAAAAAAGGAGAAGGTGTAATCATCAAAGACCCTTTTAAAAGCTATCATACAGGAAGAAGCCCACATATTTTAAAAGTCAAAAAAGTTTATGATATGGAAGGAAGTGTAATAGCTATAAATATATCTAAAAAAACTAATAAACTAAAAAGTTTAACTTTAAAACTTAAAAATGGTGTAGTCTTTAATTTAGGTGGTGGTTTTAGTAAAAAACAAAGAGATAAGAGTTTTAAAAAAGGTGATATAGTCACATTTAAATATTATGGTTTTACAAAATATGGTAAACCTAAATTTGCCTCTTTTCTAAGACTGAGAAAGGAATTTAAAAAGGAATAGAGATAAAAATTAATATTCCATTTCAAAAAGTAGTTTTAATTTATATAAGATCTCTTTTTTATCTTCATCTTTTTCAGTAAGTAGTCTACTGTTTATTTCAGTTAGAGTATTTTTTAATGCATTTTTACACTCAATAAAACAATTATCTACTTCTTTTTTACTTAAATCACAACTTTGCATACCAAAACTAGATAAAAACTTTTTATCCCACCATTTTTTGCTTCCTAATAGATGTAAAGCAGGTATATCCCCTTTTATATATACAGTAGTTGATACTACATCATAAGCAGGAGCAAGTTTAATATCACCAATACCATCATATACTAATCCAAAATTCTTAAGATGAGCATCACCATTTTGAACCATAAAATTAATAATCATCATTTTAAAGAAGTTTATTAAAGACTCTTTTTTATACTTATTTGATACAAAGGTTTTGATTGTTTTTGCTATTTGTTCATAAGTGCCATCATATTTATCATCTCTTTGCTTTGCCATGAGTACACACATATCTTCAAACCCTAAATATCTTCCATCATCTAAAATGTCAAATCTTTTCATAATAAAAAGTTTTTCATCTTCAGATATAAAAAATTCTGGTACCGGTATATTTGCATCTCTAACTATTTTCATACAATAATATTCATTAAGCGAAAGTTCTTTATACTCACTACCCCATGACTTAACTATATATTCATCTAATTTTAAAGTTGCTTTATTGTTGATGATTGCTAAAACTTTTGGTTGAACGCCACTTAAAGCTGAACTTAGTGCAAACCTTGAAACGAGTTCGTCAAAAAGCTTTTCACTCTTTGGTTTTAATAAATCTTCTAAATATAAAGACTCATATTTAGTATCTTTTTTAGTTTTATATGAAATACGACCTTTTATAGAACTGGACATAACTTTTAATAGACCAAAATCATCTGTTTTTACTATCTTTGAAAAATGTTTTTTGATTATAGAAAGTAAATATCCCTCAGGCAAATGCATTTCAAATATTGGATGAAGTTTATTATGTACATAATCCTTATTTCGAACAGGCATAATAAGTGAAATAAAATCTTCAGTATTTTCACTATCATATTTAAAAATGTATTCTTCATTTTCAAGAATAACATTTCCAATAAAATTATCATTTACTTTTATATTCAACTTATCCATTTATTATATCCTCAAAGATAGGAAAAGGTGACTTTTCTTTTATAGATATTTCAAATCCTAAATAGTCCAAAATTTGAATAACTTTTTTTAGTCCAATATCTACATGATTTCCATTTTCAAAACTACTTATTGTAGCTCTTGAAATATTTAAATCATGACTTAGTTGTTGTTGTGATATTTTTTTTTGTTTTCGTAAATATGATATTTTTTTACCAAGTTCTATAAAATTCATAAATAACTCTTTTGTATAATATATTTGTCATTATATACATTTATAAAAGTTTTGTCAAATATATTATACTAAATATTAAGAATTATACTTCCGATATTATTTGATTGAATTTTTCAAGGGCTTTATCTAAAGTGTATTTTTTTGCCATTTCTCTATTTTGATCTTTTATTAATTTCATATCAGCTTTATTTTGTAATAGTGCATCAATCTTAAATTGTATGCTTGCATCTTCTGGACCTCTCATAGTTGAATATACATCTACTACTTCACAAGCGGCATTATTTGCAGTTGTAAACACCGCACACTTACAATACATGGCTTTTAGTATATTTGAAGCAAAATTTTCATTATGTGATGGAAGTAAAAACACATCTGAAGCTAAAAAAAGTTCATCAATATCTTCATATTCTTCTAATAAAAGTAGCTTGTCTTCAAAGTTGTGTTTTTTTAACTGAAATTTTAAATTGTATATCTGTTTTTCATCGCCTGTTATTATTGCTGTTTTATATTTATAGTTTAAGTTTGAGAATATATTTATAAACTCTTTTACTCCTGATGTTTTCATATTCTTTGCAGTGAAAAACAAAAGCACTTTTGAAGAATCGATATTGTGTTTTTTGCAAAACTGCTCTTTTACATCTTCTGCGTCTTTATAATCAACATCAACAGGAGGATAAATAACTTCTACTTTATTATCTAAAATATCTACTTTTGATAAAAGTTTTTCTTTTAAAGTTTTAGAGTTTACTATAACTTTTTTTGCATTTTTTATATTTTCAATGGCTTCATCATCAAAAAAACCTTGATGAAAATATATTTGAGCATAACTCTTTTTTTTAAACGATAGCTTACTTAAAACAGATTGTTTCTCAAGCTCTTTTATATCATCTAATTTTAAAACTTCTTGTATAAGTTTTGTCTTTGTTTTATATTTTATTGTTTTTTGCATTTTTTAATTTAAGTGTTTTTGTATATATTTTAAAGAATTTTTTATAATTATTATCAGTTTTTCAGAATACTCCAATACTTCAGCAAACACATCTACTAATTCATCTTCAATATATTCATGTACAATAGTATTTCTAATATCCTTCATCATTCTAACTTCATCAACATTTTCAAATAGATTTCTTTTATGCGCATTATTTACTACATCTATTAAAGTGCCTTGGTTTTCAAACTCATCAATAGAGTAAGAGTCTTTTATCCCAATTAATTTACATTCGTCAAAAGAGATTTCTAGCCATGATAGCTGTTTTTGTAATAAACCATAATCATTTAAAAGTTTTTCTTTCATCATAATAAAATAGCCTTTTTTAATATATGTTTTGTAAAAGGATTAGAGAAACTACCATCATCTAAAACTATGTCAAATTTTTGTTCTCCAAACTTCTTAAAAAACTCAATTCTAAATTTTCTTATATCTTTTTTTGTAGCAGTAGAAGATACAATAAGCAGATCTATATCACCACCTTTTTTACTATCATCTACCCTACTTCCAAAAAGATACATTTTTCCATCTTTTATAAATTTAAAGAGATTTTCTTTTAATGTAATTATTTCTTCTTTTCTTAATCTCATTGTTTTACCATTATTATTTTTAATTCATTATATCAAAAAAGGAATTTATTCTTAACATGTTTTCATTGTCTAGAATAAGTTAATACTATATTTCTACTCAATGATAAGCTTGTTTATCATTTTAGACAATATCTAAATAAATGATAATTAAACTTATCATTTAAAAACTAAATATTCAATTTATGATTAAATTCCGGAACAATTTGCTTTAATGCATCTATTTTATTTTCAACAACTAATAAATTG
>JAAETO010000125.1 GCA_024228275.1 Arcobacter sp. | reverse complement strand
TATATTCATGATATTACCAGAAATGAAATAAGAACACTTATTTCTAAGTGGCCAAATATTTCAGCCAAGCGTAAACAATTCGTTAACGAGAGAATAATAGAAATTTTCAATCAACTAAGTATTCCCTATAACTATTGGACAGTTTCTTTATTCATATGGATATTTGAAAAAACCAATGATTTTAAACTTCAGAACAATGTTGAATTAATTCAATTATACATTGATAATTTATTGGAAAGACAAAAGATTGTTTTAAGTAATCTTGCAAAACTATCTTACGAAAACTATAAATCATTTCTAGGTGAATTAGCAAACCATTTAGTTACCAACTTTTATAACCAAGTTTATTCATTAACATATACGGAATTAATTGAATTCACAGATGAATATCGAGAACATAATCTACGTTTCGTTATAGATACAAAAGAAATTGTTGATCACATTATATTGAAAGGTATTATGGTTAAGCACACAAATAAACGGTATTCATTTAGACTTCGAGGTGTTTTTGAGTTTTTTATCGCATATAATATGATTGATAATATAGAATTTAGAGAATCAGTAATTAATGATGATAAATTTTATCTTTCATTTGGAAATGAGTTGGAGTTATACTCCGGTTTTGTAAAAAAAGATAAAGATTTTCTACTGAGGATATTTACTAAATCTAAAAAATTCATAAATGATATAAATAATCGTTATAAAGTGAATGGTTCTCATGATTACATTTTACTAGAAAAACTATCATCTATTTTTGATATTAGCGGGGCTATTAATCAACTTCAGAAATCGAATAAAATACCCTTAAAACCACAAGAACAAGACAAATTAATGGAGCAACTAAATCCAATAAGTAAAAAGAAATCTGAAGTTATCAAAAAAGAAATGTATGATGAAATAAAAATTGATCCTGTTATATACGAAAAATTTATACTTATCTTATCAAGAATATTTAGAAATACTGATCAAATTAAAGATGAAAAACTAATTCTTAAAATTTTTGATTTTATATTAGATTCTTATTGTTATTTTGGTTACTACTTAATTGATGAAGCAAGTTTAGCTGCCAAAAACAAGAATAATTCAGATGACGACATCTTCTTAAAGTTAATGACTAACTTTATCCCAATAATTATTCAAGTAAGTCTATTTAATGCAATTGGTCAAAATAACCTTGAAAGAATAATCCTTGATAAAATTAGAATACTTGAACAGGATGATAATGAGAATCAATATTTGCTTTTTCTACTTTATACTTTATTAATAGATTTAGATGTCGAAAAAAATATTGTTTATGTTGATGATTTATTAAAGAATATAAATCTAAATATTCTTAAAAGT
>JAAETO010000124.1 GCA_024228275.1 Arcobacter sp. | reverse complement strand
TTGTTGAATATCTCTTTCATCTTCTTTACTAAAGGGTCCTTGATACTTTTAATATTTACTATTAAGGCTAAAACTATAACCACACCTGCTAAAATATATTTTCCTGTATCTCCAAAATACTTTGGTATTAGTACTGTTATTGCTCCAATAGATATTAACAACATAAAAAATAAAATACCCTTTTTAAATCCATAATAATTATACATAATAACAATAGAAACAATACATAAAATCGAACCAAAAACTATACTACTATTCATCAACTTTTTCCTCTTCATTTATAGATTTTAAAATAATTTTAGAACCAGCAATTCCAGTTTGTATACCAACTTCTTTAATAATAGAACCTTTATTCTCACCAGCTTTATTCCCAAACCTAGCTTTTTTATTTATATTTTTATTTGTTTTATCAAATAAATTATCATATTTTTTATATTTATCCCAAGATGATTTGACTTTTTTCCCAGAGTTTAATGCACTAAGCTCTACTGGTGTTACTGCACCAATTCCTGCCATCATTCCGACATCAACTAAATCTACATTTTTTACAATTTCCCAATAATTTATTTTTGTCCAGTCTTTTCCATTTTCATAATATTGTTTTGCTAATTTTGGAACAACTTGACCTGCAAGTTCAAGACCTCCTCCAATTGCTGCACCTGAAAGACCCCAATTATCCCCTTTTTCTTTACCCAAAGAAGCAAACTCAGCATTATTTTTATTCACAATATTACTATGATTAAACACAGAATCTTCTGATGTTAAAATAGGACTTGTTGTATTTTGATTTGTTGAAATACCACCTTCTACACCATTTGATTGCATTGCAAATTCTACGTATTTAACTACATTTTCTCCATAGTTTTGTGAAGCTTTTGATCTTTCATCTCTGTATTCGTCACTTTGATTAAACGTTGAGCCTTCTTGTACATCTATTGCTCTGTGCATTTCAACTGCTCCTGTTTTTACTACTTCTTTGTTATTAGTATTATATCTTAAATTATTATATGCAGTGTTATTTTCTATGCTATAGTGTCCTTTTATTTGTTTATCATCACGTCCAACTTCATCTGTATCTATTACTTTATTTTTGTATTTTTCATATCCCAATTCAACCATCACTGAATCACTTATTTTATCTAAAACCGTTTCTTTAACTTTATCTGAAATTGTACTGTCTTGTAAAAAAGCCCTTAATCTTTCATCACTAGCAATTTTCTTTTTTACACCTTCGTATGTTCCTAATTCTTTTGTAACGTTTGTAAAAAAATCAGATACATCCTCTGTACTATTTGTAGCAATTTCAGAAATAACATCAACTACCATTCCTGTTTTTAAAAAATCCTCTTTTATCTGATCTCTACCCTCTTCAGTCAATAACCTATGATCAAGTGTAGCTTGTACAGAAGTTCCAGAAGATACATCTGTAAGGGTTTTATTTATGGCTTGGGTATCTTTATTTAATAAAGCTAAATCATCT
>JAAETO010000123.1 GCA_024228275.1 Arcobacter sp. | reverse complement strand
ACATAGTTGAAAACTACCTTCTTGTATTATATCCATAATAGACATAACACCAGAAGCTTCTTGAGATGTGGCAAATTTTCTAGAAATATTTTCTACTAAAGGTAGAAATAAAACTTCAAGTTCTTTATTACTATACAGAGAAAAGTTATCTTTTCTAGGTATACTTTTAATAGCTTGCTTAAGATCTTCTTTATATCTAATGTAATTCTTAACATTGTATTTTTTCATAGATTTTTATTAAGCATTTCTTTTTCTTGTTTTAGTTCTTCACACATATTTCTATAAATAGTACGTGGTGTACAATTACATAATCTAGCTATTTTAGCTATAGTAATTTTTTCTTTTCTTTCATTCAAGAATAACATCATATCATATAGATCATTATCTGTTACCTTTTTAGATCTTCCTGCTAAACTACCAACAATCTTTAATTTATCATCTATTGATAGCCCCGAGTTAGGATGAAATATTATTTTTCTTAATCTATTCTTTGGCGGTTTATCTAAATCCTGTAAAGTAACATGTTTGACTATATCATTTAAATGATCATCAGGCATATTAAAAGTAACAAATCCATTGGGCTTATGAGTTATAACTTTAGCTAATTCTTCAAATTGATTTTGATCAATCTCAGGATTTAAATACCATATAACATATAAATGCCATTTTAAAGATCTATAAGTATTTATTTTAGCATTACTTTTAAATAGATCATAACATGTATATATCCCATCTTCAAAATACCATCCCCATTTATGGGTTTTAGGAGTATCTGGAGTTGTT
>JAAETO010000122.1 GCA_024228275.1 Arcobacter sp. | reverse complement strand
GTTTATAAATCAAAAGCACAATATGAAAAAGCCTTAGAGAATTATGAAAAAGATTTAAAGATACAATTAAAAACTTTAGGAGAGAATAATCCTTATACAGCTACATCTTATAATAATATAGGAGTGGTTTATTATTTAAAAGCACAATATGATAAAGCCTTAGATAATTATGAAAAAGCTTTAATAATATTAAAAAATACACTTGGCATAAATCATCCATATGTACGTATAGTTAAGAATAGTATTAAAAAATTAAAGCAGAGGTAATGCTTTGGTTATGAAATGTAAGTAAAAAAATCCAGTTTTTCTTATTACTAACATTTCATAAGTTATACAAAGAATATAGAGTTTTCTATAGCTCTATTCCTTCGTATAAGGTTTTCTACTTGTTAATCTATTATCAACTAAAGCACGACCAACTGTGAAGTGATACAAAGATTGAAACTGATTGGCTTGTAAGCCTACAACTCCATGAAGAAGATCATCTAAAAAACATCCTATACCAGTAGCTGAGAGTTTTAAAGAGGTGCTTTCTAAATACAGTTGTTGTCCTAAGGCTCCACATTCCCAATATAATTGTTTATACCTTGATGCTCCAAATTGTTCTATTTGAGCGACAAATTCTACTAACATACCTAAAGAAAAAGCACCATCACTTGCTATATCTTGATTACAAGATATTACTTTTGATATATATTTAAAATCTCCAGCTTCAAGTTTGTACAGCTCTCCTGCTTTAGTATCTATTTTCTCCCAAATAAATTCTTTTTTGAATAGTTTTTGTAATTTTATTTTATGATCTTCATTTCTTATTAAAATATAAAGACCAGATTCTAAATCAATAACATCATGTATAAAGATCACTAAATGAACAGCTGAGGTATTTGATTTTACTGAAGCAATAATAGTTTCAAACTCTTTTTTTGTAATACTTGAATCTTCTTTATTCATAACCTGAGCTGATCTTCTTTGAAGAACAACATCTTTTGCAGAAAAAGAATTTTCTCTATAAGGATTATCTTCAAATTTATCTTTTATAAATTCTTTAGTTTCTAGTTCATCACTCAAACTGGCATCTTCTATTTTTTCTAATATATCCCATTTATGCCAAGAATTACTTAGTTGATTGGCAATTCCTTGATATTTATCTTCTAGTGATTTACGAATATCTTTTATATTTATTTGATCAATATTAGATGAATAATCCTCATCTAAAGATATCACTAAAAGCATATCTGAGAGTTCTCTTTCTTGAGAAACAAATCTATCAAGTTGATCAAAACCAATTAGATTTAAAAGTTGGGTATCAGTAGTATTTACTACTTCTATTTTCCATCCTAAAATTAAAGCAGATATTTCTAAAGCTCTTAGTGCATGTCCACAATCAAGTTGGGTATATCTCCATGATCTCTCACCATATTTCCAAGCTTCTCTCCAAACAATAGAAGATAAAGATAACAAAAAACTATTTTTTGGCAAAGTTAAACTTTGTTTTGCAGATGATAATTGTTCTAGATGGTGCTCTTGTGGACCATAATGATAAAGACCATCTTCAATTCCTTGTATGTCTTTTGAAATAATATAAGCTTCACTTGGTTGTAGATTTCCACTAGAAGCATTACATCTTAAAGCCCATGACTGATCCCCATATTCTTTAATAGCTGCAAGGCCAAGTGAGAACTGAAAAAATTGTGAAATAGCTTGAATACATAAAGGAGCTACTATATCTTTGTTTTTTTCTTGAAGAAATATTTGACTATATTCAAAAGTTTTATTGTCAAAAGATAAAGGTAATTTTACTTTTTTCGTATTTGAATATGACCTATATGGGTTTGGCTGTGTTGCCCAGTCCATATAACCTAAAGATTTTGCATATCTTTGTTGTGAATGTTTTGTTTCATTGTGATAAGTATAAACCATTTGTATATTTTTATTCATACGGATATATTAACACATATAGTTTAATATATTATTACATTCTTAAAATAAATCAACAAAATAAATAAGAAAAGATTTGATAATAATTTAAAATTAATTTTTAGCTATTTTAGTAATAGTAGTAAGTTTAATTATAAGTGTTTCAATCAATAATTATTTCCTTTTAGATAGAATTACGCAAATAAAAAACTTATTAAGAAGTGCTAAGAGTATTTATTGTTTGCATAAGTAGTATATATAGGCTATATTCTAAAAGTTTAAGAGGAAAAGATTGATGGATAGAGAATTGCAATTTGAAGATTCAATTAGAAATGTATTAGAGTATGTAGGTGAAGATATAAATAGAGAGGGTTTAGAGAAAACTCCAAGTAGAGTAAGAAAAGCTTTTGAATTTATGTGTAGTGGTTATAATCAAGACCCAAAAGAGATTATAAATAAAGCTTTATTTACTAGTACAAATGATGAAATGGTAGTAATAAAAGATATTGAATTTTATTCTATGTGTGAGCATCATATTTTGCCTATCATTGGAAAAGCTCATGTTGCATATATACCAAATGGAAAAGTTGTAGGACTTAGTAAAATACCAAGAATAGTAGATGTTTTTGCTAGAAGATTACAAATACAAGAGCAAATGACAGAGCAAATTTGTGATGCTTTACACGAAGCTTTAAATCCAAAAGGTGTTGCTGTTATGATAGATGCAAGACATATGTGTATGGAGATGAGAGGAGTTGAAAAAATTTCTTCAACTACAGTTACTTCTGCTCTAAGAGGATTATTTAAAAAAGAGAAAAAAACAAAAGATGAGTTCTTATCAATAGTGTCTCAATCTTTACATAAATAAAGCTGATGATAGTTAGATTTTAAAGTTTTAAAATCTAACTAAGTATAACAGATAAAACGAGAGTGTAAATCTAAGTGTGTAAACTTACAAAAAAGATTATTTGAAAAGATATCAAATTAACCATTCTTCAAAACAATCTATTCTCATACCTAAAGATATAAAAATAGAGTTAAATAATCATATTAAAACATAAGAATGTAAACAAGAGATAGTTTTAAATTAAGCCAAAATAAAGAGCATTTCTTTTTGATTAGTATGTATTTTTTAGTATATTTTTTATATCTGGTTTTCAATTTAATCAATTGACATAAATTTGTCATCTTTTATATCTATAATTTTAATATAAAAAGGATTAGATTATGAATAAACAAATACCTTTAAGTGAAATAAAAAACTTTTTGAAAGACGGAATGACTATTTCTATAGGTGGATTTATGGGCTGTGGAAATGCTCATACAATCATTGACGAAATTTTAAAAACAGATGTAAAAAATTTAACATTAGTTGCAACTGATACTGCTAGAGATGGTTATGGAATAGGAAAACTTATTGAACAAAGACGAATTAAAAAGTTATATGCCTCACATATTGGAACAAATAAACAGACACAGGCTCAAGTAAATGAAGGTTTCTTAGAAATAGAACTAGTACCACAAGGAACATTAGCTGAAAGAATAAGAGCAAAAGCTGCTGGTTTAGGAGGTGTTTTAACTCAAACTGGTTTAGGTACAGAAGTTCAAGATGGTAAGCAACTTATTAATATTGATGGAAAAGATTATATTTTAGAAAAGCCAATTTCTATTGATTTAGCATTTATAAAAGCTTATAAAGCAGATGAAGCTGGAAATTTAATTTATAATGGAGCAACAAGAAATTTCAATGTTCCAATGGCTGGTGCTGCAACGATATCTATTGCAGAAGTTGAAGAAGTGGTTAAAAATGGAGAATTAGATCCTAACTTTATTCATACACCATTTGTATATATAAATCATATAATAAAGGCTTAATATGGATGCAAAAGAGATAATTGCTAAGAGAGTTGCAAAAGAGTTTAAAAATGGAGATTTTATAAATTTAGGAATAGGACTACCTACTAAAGCAGTTGACTATGTATCAAGTGATATTTCAATTAATCTTCACTCAGAAAATGGTTTCGCAGGAGTTTGGGATACTGCAAATGCTGATAATATAGATAAAGATGTTGTTGATGCAGGTGGTACTAATGTAGTGTTACAAAAAGGTGGTATGTTTTTTGATTCAGTAACATCTTTTGAGATTATAAGAGGAGGTCATTTAGATATAACTGTTTTAGGAGCTTTAGAAGTTGATGAAAAAGGAAATTTAGCTAATTGGAAAATTCCTGGAAAATTATTACCTGGAATGGGTGGTGCAATGGATTTAGTTAATGGCGCTAAAAAAGTAATCATTTCAATGGTTCACACAGCAAGAGGAAATCCAAAAATCTTAAAAGAGTGTACCTTACCTTTAACTGGAAAAGGTGTTGTTGATATGATTATTACTGAATTAGGAGTTTTTGAATTTATTGAAGGAAAACTTTTTTTAACAGAAATTAGTGAGGGAGTAACATTAGAACAGATAAAAGAGCTAACTCCTGCTGATTATGAAGTTAATATAAAATAAGTATTTGATTGTATTTTGCATTTATATATTATTTAAGGAAATAAATTGGTTAAAAATAAAGTAACAATAATCACTGGATCAACTTCAGGAATAGGACTTGATACGGCTAGATTATTTGCTCAAAATGGAGCAAAAGTTGTGATTTCTGGTAGAAATGAAGAAGTTTTAGATAAGACTACACGAGAGTTAAGATCTGAAGGGTTAGAAGTTATTGGTATTAAGTGTGATGTTTCAAAAGAAGAAGAAATTAAATCATTGATTTCGAAAACAGTTGAGCACTATGGTACTATTCATATATTTGTATCAAATGCTGGTATTCAACATGTTGCAAGTATTGAAGACTTTCCAACTGATAAATTTGAAGAGATATTAAAATTAATGTTAGTTGGGCCGTTTAGTGCAATTAAAGAGCTTTTCCCTATTATGAAAAAACAAAAATGGGGAAGAATCATAAACATGGCATCAATTAACGGTTTAGTTGGATTTGCAGGAAAATCTGCATATAACTCTGCAAAACATGGATTGTTAGGACTTACAAAAGTTGCTGCTTTAGAAGGGGCTTTACATGGAATTACTGTAAATTCTATTTGTCCAGGATATGTAGATACTCCACTTGTAAGAAATCAACTAAAAGATTTAGCAGAAACTAGAGGTATTAGTGTTGATGAAGTTTTAGAAAAAGTAATATTTTCTTTAGTACCACAAAAAAAACTTCTTACAACCGATGAAATTGCAAACTATACTATGTTTGTAGCTAGTGAACATGCATCATCTATAACTGGACAAGCGTTAGTTATGGATGGTGGATATACTATTCAATAAGGGTTATTTATTATGAAAGTTTATATAGTTGAAGCAAAAAGAAGTGCTATTGGAAACTATTTAGGAAGTTTAAAAGATATTTCTCCTGGACATTTGTCAGGCTTAGTAATTAAAGATTTAATAAAAGATATTGATGCAAATATTATTGATGAAGTTCTTGTTGGAAATATTCTAAGTGCTGGTCATTCTCAAGGGATAGGGAGGCAGGCATCAATTTATGGAGGATTACCTGATTCTACTGTAGCTTATTCTTTAAATATGTTATGTGGTTCAGGTATGAAAACAGTAATGAATGCAGTATCTGAAATAAAAGCAGGACAAAATGATCTTGTAATTGCAGGTGGCGTTGAAAATATGTCTCAAGCTCCTTATTTAATACCTTCAAACGGTAGACTTGGTCTTGGACTTGGTAATTCAAAAATAATTGATTCTATGGTAAATGATGCGTTAACTGATGCCTTTGGTGGTTTTCATATGGGAATTACGGCTGAAAATATTGCTAATAAATATAATATAAGTAGACAATCACAAGATGAATATGCAATTAATTCTCAAAAAAAAGCGATACTTGCGGATGACGATGATGTTTTTAAAGATGAAATTACACCCATTACAATAAAGACTAAAAAAGATGAAATTATCTTTAACAAAGATGAATATATAAATAGAAGAACATCTTTAGAAAAACTTTCTTCTTTAAGAGCCGCATTTAAAAAAGATGGAACTGTAACAGCTGGAAATGCATCTGGAATAAACGATGGTGCAAGTTTTACTTTAATTGCTTCGCAAGATGCAGTTGATAAGTATAACTTAAAACCATTAGTAGAAATAGTTGATAGTTCTCAAGTTGGTATTGATCCAGCTTATATGGGTTTAAGTCCGGCATATGCAATTGAAAAACTTTTGGATAAAAATAGTATGAATATGAATGATATTGATGTTTTTGAGCTTAATGAAGCTTTTGCTGCTCAAAGTTTAGGAGTATTGGAAATTTTAAAAGAAAAATTTGATATAACTGACGATTTTGTAAATGATAAAATAAACGTAAATGGAGGTTCAATTGCTTTAGGTCATCCAGTAGGCGCAAGTGGAAATAGAATTATTGTATCTTTAGTTCATCAAATGTTAAGACAAAAAGCTAAGTTTGGTCTTGCCTCACTATGTATTGGTGGAGGATTGGGAACAGCAGTATTACTCAAAAGTGTATGATAAATATGATATTATTTATCTAAAGATTTATTATGGAAGAAAATATGAATACTAAATATGATACTGCTTTAGTAAATAAATTGAATTTTGAAGATGTTTTATTAAATAGTTTACCAAATCCTGTTTATTATAAAGATATAGAAGGTAGATTTATTCAATGTAATACATCTTTTTCAAATCTTGTTAATAGTTCTAAAGAAGATATTATTGGTAAATTAGCTTATGAATTTTTTCCTAAAGAGACATCAAACCGACATAAGTTAATTGATAAAAAAATCATGAAAACTCTTGAAAATTATTTAGATGAAATAGTATTTCCACTTCCTGATGGAAGTATTAAGTATTTTACTTTAAATAAGGCTGTTTATTTAAATCAAGATGGAACAGTTGGAGGTATTGTATGTGTGATGAACGATATTACACAAAGAATAAAAGAGAAAGAATTATTAATTCAGCAAAGTAAATTTGCCGAGATGGGAGAAATGATTGCCTCAATTGCACACCAGTGGAATGAACCTTTAGTAGAGCTATCTGCACAAGTTCAAAAAATGCAACTTTTATATTCTATGGATAAAATTGATAAGAGTAATATGTCTACTTTTGTATATGATATGATGATACAGATACAATATATGTCTGAAACTTTAAGTGATTTTAGGAACTTTCTGAAACCTTCAACGATTAAAAAAGAGTTTGGAATCAAAAAAGCTTTAAAAGATATATTTGAGATAGTTGGAAAACAAATTTTTTATTTTAATATAAAAGTAAATTTTGATTATGAAAATGATGAAGAAGAAATTTATATTTATGGATACGAGAATGAATTAAAGCAGGTTCTTTTAAATATAATAAACAATGCAAAGAATAAGATTGTTAAGATAAATGAAGATAAAAATTTTATTGGCGAAATAGCAATTAAAGTATTTACTGATAGTAAATTTAATATAATAGAAATTATTGATAATGCAGGATCAATTAAAGAAGATGTTAAAAAACATATCTTTGAACCTTTTTTTACAACTAAATTTGGAGGAACAGGTTTTGGTTTATATATGGCAAAAGTCATTATTGAAGATAAGATGTTAGGAAGTATAGATGTAAATAATATATTGAATAATGTAGTTTTTACAATTAAAATTCCTAAAAAAAATAACTAAGGTATATTTTGAAAATATTATTACTAGAAGATAATCAAACTTTAAATGAAACTATTCAATTAAAATTTAAACAAAATGGCCATGATATTTATTCTTATATTGATGGACAAGAAGCATATGATAGTGTAAATAATGGTTTTTCTTGTTTTATACTAGATATAAATGTACCTAATGTAGATGGCATAAAAATTTTAAAAAAAATAAGAAAATATTATGATGAGGTACCTGTAATAATTATTTCAGCTACTGTTGAACTTGATATTATAAGGCAAGCTTATGATTTTGGTTGTAATGATTATTTAAAAAAACCATTTTTTATAGATGAATTAGAAATAAAAGTTAATAAACTTTGTAAAATAAATGAAAATAAAATAACTTTTGATAAGAACTATTCTTTTGATTTTAACGAACGATTATTAGTTGTAGAAAAAGAAATGTTAACTTTAACTCAAAAAGAGAGTTTATTTTTAAATCTGCTTTTAATTAATAAAAATAAGATAGTCTCTTATGAGACTATTCAAAATTATGTTTGGGAAGGAGAATTTGCATCATTAGATGCAATTAGAACTGTAGTTAAAAGATTACGTAAAAAATTAGTAAAAAAATTTATTAAAGCATACTCAAATAAAGGTTATTTATTTGAAGTATCTAAAACTATTTAAATGTTATAGTAAAATTGTTTTTGCAAGCATTAAAAAACTAAAAAAACCAACAATATCTGTTACCGTTGTTAATAAAACTGTACTTCCAATTGCCGGATCAATATTAAATTTTTTTAAAACTAGTGGAATAGAGGCTCCAAAAAAACCTGCACTAAATAGATTAATTACCATTGACATTGCAATTACAAAACCTAATAAAGCAGTGTTAAACCAAGCCCAAGCAACAATACCAATAATTAATGCAAATAAAAGACCATTAAATACAGAAATAAAAACCTCTTTTTTAATTGCATCTTTACTGTTATCAAAATCAATATCACCTAATGCTAACTGTCTTACCATTACAGCTAGCGTTTGGGTACCAGCATTTCCTCCCATTGAAGCAACTATAGGCATTAAAATTGCAAGTGCTACATATGATTCTATCGTCTCATCAAACAGACCAATTACTAATGAAGCTAAAATAGCAGTACCTAGATTAATAAATAACCAAAAAGCTCTTTTTTTAGCAGTTGTAAAAAGATTATCTTCATGCTCAAAATCATCATTAACACCAGCTAATTGGTACATTTGTTCAGTAGCATTTTCTTCGATTACATCAATTATATCATCTGATGTGATTCTTCCCATTAACATATCTTGATATCCAACAACTGCTACAACACTTAAATTATACTTTTCAAAATGCTTAGCAACTTTATCGATGTCTTCTTTATCGTTAACTACAAATGGTTTAAATCTATTTTCTTCATGAGAAGATATTATTTCTTCATATGTTTTTTCAAAATCAAAAATAATTAAATCTTCTAAAAGAATAGATGCAATTAGTTCTTTATTGTCATTTATAATAAAAACCTGATGAATATTATCTAGTTCATCTTCAGCTTTACTTTGTTTAAGTCTAGTAATAGAATCTTTTATTTTTTCTTTTAAATTGGCTGAAAAAAGCTCCATTTGCATATATGAACCAGCTTCATCTTCTGCATATCTTTTTAACCAATCAATATCTTGTTGATCTTCTTGTTCCAGACCATCAAAAATCTCTTTTGCTTTTTTTACATCAATTTCTTCAATTTCTTGAATTAAATCTGTTGCATCATCAGACTCTAGTTCATCAACAGCATCAGTAAGTTTCTCAATTGAAAGCTCTTCATATACATCTTCTCTTAGGTTATCAGGAAGTTCAAGAATAACATCACCTAAAATGTCGTCAGGAAGTTGCTTAATAATGAAAAAGAAATCATCTTCACTTTTTTGTTCAATCTTTTTTAAAGAAAATGCTATATCACTTGGATGAAGCTCATGAATTTTACTTAAAAGCTCTTCAGGATTTTTTATAGCATTTTCATTTGGCATTATATATCTTTATTAGAAATTAATTCACTACTAGATGTAATTCTATCAAGTCTTGTTGCTCGTGTTCTATTTTCATTTTTTATTTCATTTTGTAGTTTTTTTATAGTATTTTTAGCATTTGCTATAAAAGTTCTTTTTCTTTTTCCTTTGAGTCCAATCGTATCAGGTTTTTTAATGATTTTTAATGGATTTACTGCTCTACCATTTTTATATAAACCTAAATGTAAGTGAGGTCCAGAACTTAATCCTGTACTTCCTACATATCCAATATGTTGACCTCTTTTTACTCTAGATCCTCTTTTTAGTCCACCTCTAAATTTATTTTGGTGAGCATAAAGAGTTTTATAACCATTAGGATGTCTAATGATGATTGTTTTACCATAACCACCTCTTCTTCCAATAAATTCAATTTTACCATCACCCGAAGCATATATTTTTCTACCTCTTGGAGCTGCAAAATCTGTTCCTAAATGAGCTCTATATCTTTTTAAAACAGGATGCCATCTTTTTTTAGTAAATCCACTTGATATTCTACTATAAGACAAAGGTATTTTAAAAAAATATGTTTTT
>JAAETO010000121.1 GCA_024228275.1 Arcobacter sp. | reverse complement strand
ATTATTCTTGGATCTGCTTTATTAGCTAGTGACCCTGTATTTGGCGGTTTAGGTGTAGCATTGATTTCAGGAACAGTTGTAGCTGTTATAGTTTCACTTATTTTTATACCTGTATTAATGGACAATACTAAAGCAATCTAAACCAAAATTTAAATCAATATAGGGTACCTCTAAAAATTAACAAATTTACATAAAATTTCTAAATCATTTAAAATACCTAAAAATAAATCTTCATTAAAAACACTTTAAACTCCCTTGTTAAAGGGGTTTCATAGCACTTTTTAGCTAAAATACATACTATATAAATCATCAGAAAGGCTAAAAAATGGCAGGATTATTTGATTATGAGTTTCAATTAGAAAAGATAAATAAACATCAACCCCCTTTACAAAAACTAGATAAGATTATTGATTGGCAAGTTTTTAGAGAGCCTATTGAAAAAGCTTTAAAAAATGATAATAGAAAATCAAATGCAGGTAGAAAGCCATACGATAAACTTCTAATGTTTAAAATTATAATACTTCAACGATATTATAATTTAAGTGATGAACAAACAGAATTTCAGATAAAAGATAGATTGTCATTTTTGCAGTTTTTAGGATTACAAATAGGTGATAATGTACCTGATGAAAAGACTATATGGCTTTTTAAAGAACAACTCAAAGATAAAGATTTAACTAAAAAATTATTTGAATTGTTTACTGGTAAATTAATTATAAATGGTGTAATAGCTAAAGAGGGAACAATGGTTGATGCATCGTTTGTAAGTGTTCCAAAACAAAGAAATAAAAAGAGTGATAATGATATAATTAAAAAAGATGAGATACCTCAAAGCTTCAAAGATAAACCAAATAAATTAGCTCAAAAAGATTGTGATGCAAGATGGACAAAGAAAAACAATCAAAGAGAATATGGCTATAAAGACCATATAGCCTCTGATCAAAAAACAAAACTAATAACCAAATATGAAGTAACACCAGCTTCCACCCACGATTCAAAAGTAACCCAAGATTTAATTGATGAAAATGATAATATATTTTATGCAGATAGTGCTTATAAATCAGAAGAGATTGAAAAGTATTTAAAAGAAAAAAATGTAAAATCAAAAGTTATCAAAAGAGCATATAGAAACAAACCACTTACTAATGCCCAACATAAAGAAAATTATAAACACTCTAAAACAAGAGTAAGAGTTGAGCATATATTTGGGACTTTAACCAAACAAATGAATAATGCTCTCAATCTTACTTCAATTGGAATTAATAGAATTAAATCCGCAATAGGACTTATGAATCTCACATATAATTTAGTTAGATATGAACAGTTAGTAAGATTGCAAAAAGTAAAAATAGTATAAAAGTAGATGAAAATAGGAAAATATTTACAAATATAGTGGAAATAGTGGGGCAAATTCATAGATTTTTAATGAAAAACTGTTAAAATTGATGTAAGATTTTTTGAGAAATCAAAAATGAAGAAATAAGGGCTTTATAAATTTATTTTTAGAGGTACCCTAATGTTATCAACTGTTGCATTTATCAATAAACTAAAATCTTTACAAAGTATAAAAGCTGTAAAAGT
>JAAETO010000120.1 GCA_024228275.1 Arcobacter sp. | reverse complement strand
TTTTATAATATTAAAAATTATAACAGACTGCATAATTATATCTCCAAGACCAATAACAACAATAAAAGTTTGTATAAAAAGTCCAATTTGTAAACCCATAATTACAGAATAAGATTTTTTTAGTCCATATTTTATGCCATAGTTCATCGAGACAACAGCACCAGGTGAAATAGAAATAGCTATAGAAGCTAAAAGAAGTGTTAACCAAATTTCAAATTCCAAAATAGATCCTTAAGTAAGTATAAGAATAAAATTATACAAAAAAATTATAAAAAACAAAAAAATTGCTTAACCTATCCGTAATTTAATTTTAGATAAAATATTCCGTTTTACTAAAAGGTTATAAAGGAATTTATATGTTATTAACGCCAGGACCAACTCCTGTCCCAGAATTTGTAAGAAAAGCTATGTCCGATATTACAATTCATCATAGAACACCAGAATTTGAAAAAATATTTAAAGAGACTAGAGAATTATTATTAGAAATTTTTGATATGCCAGAAGCTGTTATTTTAGCTTCTAGTGGAACAGGAGCAATGGAAGCTTGTGTTACAAACTTAACTAGAAAAAAAGCTTTAACTATAAACTCAGGAAAATTTGGTGAAAGATTTGGAAAAATTTGTGCCGCATTTGATATTGATTATAAAGAGATTAAAAATGAGTGGAATACTCCAGTGTCAGTTGATGCCGTTATTGAAGCAATAAAAGAAGATTCAGAAATTGATGCAATTTTTATTCAGCTTTGTGAAAGTGCAGGGGGATTAAGACATCCTGTTGAAACTATCGCCGCTGAGGTTAAAAAGATTAATCCTAATATCATGATTGTAGCAGATGGAATTACAGCAATAGGTGTAGAAAAAGTTGATACATCAAATCTTGATGCAGTTATTACTGGAAGTCAAAAAGCACTAATGTTACCTCCTGGATTATCAATGATTGGATTATCAAATGCAGCAGTTGATAAAATCAATACTAAGCCTACAGGCTATTATTTAAATCTTAGTTCTGAGATAAAAAAACAAAAAACAAATACTACAGCTTATACTGCGGCAACTACACTTATTATTGGACTTAAAGAAATTTTATCAAATATAAAAAATAATGGTGGATTTGAAGCTTTATATGAAAAAACAGCTTTAAGAGCAAGCTCAACAAGAGAAGCTTTAAAAGCAATAGGATGTGAAGTTTATCCTTCAAATCCAGCAAATGCAATGACTACAATATATTCAGAACATGCGCCAGCTATAAGAAAAATATTAAAAACTAAATTTAATGTAAATATTGCAGGTGGACAAGATCATATAAAAACTTTAATTTTTAGAATTAACCATATGGGATTAGTTGAAGATTTTGAAAGTTCTTGGGTTGTTAATGCTATTGAGTTAGCTTATGATGAATTAGGTTTAAGAACTTTTGATGGAACAGCCAATAAAGTCTTTGCATCAAATATGTTTAAAGGTAATTAATGATTTTTGAACACGAAATACCAAAAGGTAGTAGATTATACTTCGGAAAAATAGCACGTGCAAAAAGAGAATTAGAATATAAAATTAGTTCTATTTTAGATGAAAATGGATTTGAAGAGATTGTTACTCCAAACTTTTCATATTCACAACATCAGTCAATTGCAAATGAAAAGAAATTGATTAAATTTTCAGATGAAAAGAATGAACAGGTTTCACTTAGAGCAGATTCAACTTTAGATGTAGTTAGAATTATTACTAAAAGACTTGGAAGAACTACTTCACATAAAAAATGGTTTTATGTTCAACCAGTATTTACTTATCCTTCTACTGAAGATTATCAAATTGGTTGTGAGTGGATTTGTCATGATAATATTGTGGATATTTTAAATTTGACAGGAACAATTTTAGATAACTTGGATGTAAATCCTGTTTTACAACTATCTAATATTAATATTCCTAAGTTAGTAGCCAAAGAGTTAGATATAGATATTGAACTATTTAAAAATGGTGAAATAGCACAACTTTTTGATTTAAAAGTTTCATGGTTAAATGAGTTAATAAAAGTTAAAAATATTAATGATTTAGAAAAGGCACTAGACTTAGTACCAAGTACAATAAAAGTTGAGTTGGAAAAACTTTTAAAAACAGCAAAAGAGGTTACTTATAAAAATCTTGTAATAGCTCCTCTTTATCACGGTACATTAAAATATTATGATGACGTATATTTTAGAGTAATTCAAGATAATCATGTGATTTGTAAAGGTGGAAAATATAGTTCTGAAGGTATTAGTTCTTTAGGGTTCGCACTTTACACAGATAGTTTAATAAAAATTTTAGAGGATTAGATAAATATGAAAGCAGATTTAATTGTTGGTATTCAATGGGGAGATGAAGGAAAAGGTAAGATGGTTGACATGCTTGCTCAAAATTATGATGTAGTATGTAGAAGCCAAGGTGGGCATAATGCAGGTCATACAATTTGGGTTGATGGTGTTAGATATGCATTACATTTAATTCCTTCTGGAGTACTAAATCCAAGTGCAATAAATATTATTGGAAATGGTGTCGTATTATCTCCTGAATCAATTATAAAAGAGATGGAGCAATTTGGAAGTTTAGAAGGAAGATTATTTATCTCTGATAAAGCTCACTTAAATTTACCTTATCACGCTTTAATTGATCAAGCAAAAGAGAGACTTAAAGGTGATAAAGCAATTGGTACTACAGGAAAAGGTATCGGACCAGCATATGGTGAAAAAATAAGTAGAAATGGTTTTAGAGTTGGAGAACTATTAAATCCAACAAAATTATGTACTGGAATAATAGAATTTTTCGAACAAAATAGAGCAATCTTTAATGTCCTTGAAATTGATACTCCCTCAGAAGATGAGTTAATAGAATTATTAACTTCTTATAAAGAGAAATTAGAACCATATATTGCAAACACTACAAATATGGTATGGAAAGCATTAGATGAAAATAAAAAGATTTTATTAGAAGGTGCTCAAGGTACTTTACTTGATATTGACCATGGAACATATCCATATGTTACATCTTCTAGTACAGTTAGTGCAGGGGCTTGTACTGGTTTAGGAATTAGTCCAAAAGATATTGGTATTGTTACAGGTATTGTAAAAGCTTATACTACAAGAGTTGGAAATGGTCCTTTCCCATCTGAAGATTTTGGACAAGATGGTGAGACTATGGCAGATGTAGGGAAAGAAGTAGGTACAACAACTGGTAGAGGAAGAAGATGTGGTTGGTTTGACGCAATTGCAGTAAAACATGCTGCAAGGCTAAATGGATGTGATCAATTATCATTAATGAAACTAGATGTTTTAGATGGTTTTGAAACAATTAAAATTTGTACTGCCTATGAAGTAGATGGACAAATTTTAGATTATATGCCATCTGATTTAGAGAGTGTAAAACCCATTTATGAAGATATATCTGGATGGGATAGTGTTGTTGGATGTAGAGAATTTGACAAATTACCTGAAAATGCTAAAAAATATATTAATAGAATTGAAGAATTAACTGGTGTAAAAGTGGGTATTGTATCAACTTCACCTGAGAGAGACGACACAATTATTAGAGGATAAGCCAATGAGAATGAAATTACATCATACAGAATATATATCAAGAAGAATAGCAAGAGATTTAGTAAATTGTGAATTTGTAGAAATTAGAAAAACTAAAGATGAAATTGTAGATCAGATTGAAAAAATATTAGATGAAGATATTGAAAAAGAGCATGACCTAGATGAAAAAATAGCTGATATATTAGAAGAACAAGAAGAAAATATTGAGTTTTATAATGCAGATTATAGACAACTATTTTGGCTAACTAAAAAAAGACTGGCAAATGATTATGGAATTATTTTAAATAATGAAGATAGGTTTTCTGATATTGCACACAAAGTTTTAGACTTTTTATGGGAAGAAGATTATATTCATTATATTTGTTCAGATAATCAAGTTAAAAATGTAATATTCTCTTCAATTGATAAATTTTTAAAAGGATTCGAAGAATCTGATGGTGCAGTTTTGGAAAAAATAAAACACTATAAAAGAAAACTAATACCTGGTACAGATGAGTATGATATTGTATATCATAGACTGTACGAAGAAGAATTAATAAAACGAGGATTAATGTAAGATGCAAAAAGTTTGGATATATTTAGAAAATGGAACATTTTTAGAGGCTAAATCATTTGGTGCTACAGGTACTTCTGTTGGTGAGATAGTATTTAATACTTCATTGACTGGTTATCAAGAAATTATTACTGATCCTTCATATGCAGGACAATTTGTTACTTTTACAATGCCTGAAATTGGTAATGTAGGAGTAAATGCTGATGATATGGAAAGTAAAACTGCTTATTGTAAAGGTATCTTAGTTAGAAATTATCATCATGAATATTCTAACTTTAGAGCCGAAGGTGATTTAGACTCTTTATTAAAAGAGCATAATGTTTTAGGTATTTGTGATATTGATACTAGATATTTAACAAAAATTATTAGAGATGAAGGTGCAATGATGATGATTGCTTCAACTGAAATCTCTTCAAAAGATGACTTAGCAAGAAAACTTGCGGAATCTTTTAGAATTGAAGATATCAATTATATAAAAGAGGTTTCTACAAAAGAGCCTTATATTCATAAGTTTGGAGCATGGAATCACGAAAAGTTAGAATATAATAAAGCTATAATGAGTGATAAAAAAATTCTAGTAGTTGATTTTGGTGTAAAAAGAAATATTTTAAATGAATTAGTTGAATCTGGTCTTGAAGTAGAAGTTATCCCTTCTAATTTTAAAGCAGAAGATTTGATTGCTAGATTTGAATCAAAAGAAATTGGTGGTATCTTTCTATCAAATGGTCCTGGGGATCCTTTAACTTTAGAAGAAGAAAAGAAAGAAGTTAAAAAATTAATTGATTCAGAAATTCCAATGTTTGCAATTTGTTTAGGACATCAAATGTTATCAATTGCACATGGGTACGATACTTATAAATTGAAATTTGGACAACATGGAGGAAATCACCCCGTTGCAAATTCTCAAAATATAGTTGAAATAACAGCTCAAAATCATAACTATAATGTTCCTGATAATATTATTGAAATAGCAGAAATAACTCATAAAAACTTATTTGATAATACAATTGAAGGTGTGAAATATAAAAATAAAGAGATATTTTCTGTACAGCATCATCCAGAAGCATCACCTGGACCGCATGAGTCTAAATACATCTTCAACGAATTCGCTAAGATTGTAAAATAAATTATCTTATTTTGGCAATCTTTGTGTTGAAAGTTTAAAATCATTCGTCCTGTACTTAAGGTACGCTCCTTTTGATTTTAAACTTTCCCCTTGAGCTTAGAAAAAACTCCAACTTCTTTTACAATCTTTTATAGACTTTTTTGACTAACTTTAATATATAAATATTATTTGAAATAACTTGTTATAAAGTAAACTAATTAAAAGTTGATTTTTGTAGAAAATAAGAAGAGGTATTCTCCCGTATCTTAAGGATACGGGATTTGGTTATAAAATGAACATAACCAGTAGTTTGTAAGCTCCAGCAGCTGCTACACCAGCTGCAAGGCCAGCTAGGATATCATCACCCATAACACCCCATCCACCTTTTACATTCTTATCTATTCTACCAATTATAGATGGTTTCCAAATGTCAAAAAGCCTAAAGAAAGCAAATGCTAATATAGACATTATAATCATATTATCATTTGTTATTCCACAAATAGAAAGTGCTAACCACATTCCAGCAAGTTCATCTATAACAATCTCTTTGCTATCGTGTTCACCAACTTCTTTTTCATAAATATCTATTTGCTTAACTGCAATAACAGTAACTAATAATGAAAGTAAAAATAATGTAGATACATCTAAAAACTGTAGTAATAAAAGACCTAAAAGTAAAGAAACAAAACTACCTACTGTTCCTGGTGCTTTTTTACTCAATCCACTATAAAAAACCGTTAAAAAAAATTTCCTCATTATCTCTTTTTCTCAATACCAAGTTTTTTTCTCTTTTCCCATAAAGATTTTCTTGAGATACCAAGTTTTTTTGAAAGTTCAGTATCAGGGTATTTTGATTGATATGAAAGTACCATCATTTTTACATAATCATTTATAGTCATAATATTATTAGTCATCATTAAACTATCTTCTTTGTGACATTCAATTTTATTATATGGGAAATCATCTTCTTTTTCTAGAGACACTAGGATACATTTTTTATTTTCAATTATTTTATTAAGGTTGTCTTTTGAGTTTCTTTTTAAACTATGATAATCAGTAAGATATAAAACACCATTGAAAGTTTCATTAACTTTTTTTAGCCAATTATCAGAATTTAAAGATATAAATTTCATTTCGATATCAAGTTTTCTAATAAGTTCAAAAGCTAATTTATCTGCACTTATTTGAGAGTTTGTCTCTATTAGTGTTGGAAAAGATGAAGGTAGCATACGATCAGAAGTATCTACATCTTTAAATTGAAAATCTAAATACTCTCTTAAAGTGTTAAGTTCTTTTCTTAATGATTTACATTCTCTATAATGATAAATCTTTCTAACCAATTCATCCATTATAAAAGGTTTAATTATATAATCTTTTGCACCTTCTTTAATTGGATTTGTTACAGTTTCATCTGATATATAAGATACAAGTAATAGGATAATAGAATCGTTATATCTTCTTATAATTGTTTTACAAAGTGACGCAGGTAATGATGTAGAAAGTAAAACAATATCATAATCTTTAGTTAGGTTATCGATATTTGGAGATTCAATAAAATCACAATTGTGACCATCATCTAATAATCTAGAAACAACTTTTTGTGCCAGATAAATTTCACTTTCTATAATTAGTATATTCATTTTTATTTCCAGTTATAATATTTTAGTGTAGCTATACTTTGTACTGCTACACCTTCTTCTCTACCAATAAAGCCAAGTTTTTCAGCTGTAGTAGCCTTTATATTAACAAATTGTTTTTCTATATTAAGAAGATTAGCTATTGTTGATTTAATTTCTTGTTTATAGGGATTAATTTTAGGTTTTTGAGCAATAATTGATAAATCAACATTTACTAATTGATAACCTACATTATAAATAAATTTAACAATATCTTCTAATAGTATTTTTGAGTCAATATTTTTATAAGCAGAATCTGTATCAGGGAAAAATTCTCCAATATCTCCTGCACCAATTGCCCCAAGTAGAGCGTCAATTAATGAGTGAATCAATACATCTCCATCACTATGAGCTTTAAATCCATAAGGTACATTAATATTTATACCACCCAAGAACATCTTTTTATTATTTTCAAAGGGATGAATGTCGAATCCAATCCCAGTAAATACATTTGTTGAAGGTGGATTTATAGACTTAAGAACATCTATATCATCTTCATAAGTAAGTTTTTTACTTTTGACACTACCTTTGATATATTTAATACTTCCACCAATATTTTTAATTGCAGAGCTGTCATCTGTAAACTCAATCTCTGTCTGTAATGCAGATTTAAGTACTTTAGTTTTAGAAATTTGAGGAGTTTGTATAAGTTTTACTTCATCTCTATTGATAGTGTCATCTTTATATATAACAGTATCACTAACATCTAAAGTTGGAACAATACAATCCGCTTGATCTTTATTTTTAATTAGTTCAGTTATTACTTCTTTAGGAATGCAAGAACGAGCTACATCAGTTACCATAACATATTCTGTTTTTACTTGGTCTAATGCTTTAGTCATTGATTCTTGCCTAGTTTCGCCACCTTCTATGAATATATAATTATCACTAAAGTTTTTCATATAATTTAATTCATTTTTATTAGAAGTAATTATGATATCTTTAAAGTCAGAAAATTCTTTTAGTCTATTTGTTACAAATAACCACAAAGGCATATTATCTGTTCTAAGCCATTGTTTCTTTGCTTTTAATTTAAACCTATTAGAATTACCCGCACATAAAACTATTAATGTTACATTTAACACCAAACTCCTTTGAGTAAAAAAGTTACAGATTATACTTTAATGAAACTTATGAAATCTTAAAAATCATTTTCTAACTTAAATTTAATAGAATCTATTGCTTGAACTAATGGTTCTACATCTAAATCATATTCTTTTGCTTTTTCTAAAGCTTTATTTATATTCTCTTCAGACAAAGGCTCCTTAATATCAGATAATATTTTAATTATTTCTAAAATCTTTACTTTTTGAAGATAATCTTTAGGACAGTTACCTGTATCTTCTACAAAACCAATAGAAAAAATTAAATTATGGCTTAACTTCCAATGTTTAAAAATATTGGCAGTAACTCTTGCACAAGTGTATCCTATAAAGCTTTTTTCTACTTGACTCATTTTTTTACCACTAGAATTTAATTCTTCTAAAAACTCTTCAGTCTTCCCATTCTCTTTTAATATTTCTGAAATAACAAATTTACCAGTTTCTTGAAGAAATGCAGGTAATAAAAGTTCTTCTTTTAAATCAAAACTAATTTTTGAAACCCAAGTATTAACCAAATTAGAAGCTAGGTTAGAAGAAAACATAAAGTCATCAGTTGTAGCGCCATAAGCGGATAAATCAGTATCGATTAAATTTTGAATTACAGAGCCTAATGCAATAGAAATAGTAAAATTAACTCCTAATAAAGAGATAGCTCTACTTGGACTGTCAACTTCACTTACAAAACCGAAGACTGCTGAGTTTGCTACTCTTAAGATCGTAGTAATAATTAAGGGGTCTTTTTCAATAATCTTTAATAAGTCTAATGGTTCTTTGTTAGACATTTTTCTAAATTCTTCTAACTCTAAAACACTTTTTGGTAATGGTGGTAAAGTATCAATTTTCTCTATAATTAGTTTTTTCATTTCTTGTCCTATGTAGTCAGTTCTTTTGAGTTTATAATAATATCAATAAAATGTTTATATACATCTGTATTTGACTTTAAGATTAATATTTTATCATTAATAATATTATTATTAATAATATTATCATTAATATTATTATTATTTAGGTACTTTCCACTAAGAATAAATTCTTCTAATAAAATATTCTTAAAAGAGTTAATAGATTTTGATGTTTTATGTTTATTATTTAATGATATACTGTGAAATAAATCTATAGCGTCTCTAAATTTTTTATATAAAAAATAATCTACTTTTGGTAAATAAAAACATAGTTTATATATCATTTCTAATAATAAAAATGATGAGTTATTTAAAAAAATCATATATTTTTCGTATTTATTTATTTTGGTATTATTTGCAAAGTTAGTAGAACAAGATAATTCATATCCATGAGATATTCTTTCTAAATTATAAAAGTATTCTTCAAAAATATAATCTTTCTCTTTTATATCTAATTTAAAATCAACTAAATATATATGAGAAAATAGATATAACTGTTCTCCAATTAAGTTATTAATAATTGCAAGTTCTTTTTTTTCTAAAGGTACAGTAAATTTTAAAATATTATTTGATTCTGTTAATAGTTTAATGAAATAATTAATATATTTTCGTTTTTCTTGATTTGTACAATATAAGGTACATAACTTTATGAATATGCTTATTAATAATATATAAGCTTTAAACATAAATTGAAATTCTATTTTTTCATTAAGAAAGCAATTTTTTAACTCATTTTCATAAGATCTAAACATATTAGATATAAGATTAAGGTCATAATTATTTTTGTGAAAAATTGATTTTGTACTAGCTATGTTTAAATTATTAATAATTTTTATCAAATTCTTATCTTCACTATTTAATAGTGTATTAAAACTAGTATAGTCAATCTTGGCTTGGTTATATAATTTTTCTATATTTATATTATTTATCACTTTAATCCTGGTGTCTTAATGTTATAAGTATATAAAAATGTAACTTATATACTTAATAAATAAAAATTAGTGACTTTAATTAAGTTTCTATAAACAAAATTTGCTATAATCATTAAAAAATATATTAAGTAGGATTTTACATGAGAGATTGGTTAGACAATCACAAAGATGATGAAGTTAGAA
Source organism: Arcobacter sp. (assembly GCA_024228275.1). Classification (GTDB taxonomy): domain Bacteria; phylum Campylobacterota; class Campylobacteria; order Campylobacterales; family Arcobacteraceae; genus Halarcobacter. The sequence continues at coordinate 1,551 of JAAETO010000120.1, read as the reverse complement.
CACAGATGTATTATGCCAAAAAAGGCATTATTACACCAGATATGGAATATGTAGCAAAAGTAGAAAAAATTGAACCAGAACTTGTAAGAAGTGAAATTGCAAGAGGAAGATTAATTATACCTGCAAATGTTAATCATAAACATTTAACACCTATGGCAATTGGAATTGCAAGTTCTTGTAAGATAAATGCAAATATTGGATCTTCTTCTTTAGCTTCTGATATTTCAGGTGAAATTGAAAAAGTTGACGTATGTTTAAAATATGGTGCTGATACTATTATGGATTTAAGTACGGGTGGAGATCTTGATTCAATTAGAGAAGCCGTAGTTGAACATTCTACTGTTCCTATTGGTACAGTACCTATGTATCAAATTTTACATGATTGTAAAGATAAGATTGAAGATTTAACAATTGAAAATATGTTATCTGTTTTAGAGAAGCAAGCCGAACAAGGTGTTTCTTATTTTACAATTCATGCAGGATTTCTTTTACAATTTATGCCGCATGTTGCGAAAAGAAAAATGGGAATAGTATCACGAGGTGGTTCTTTAATGGCTGCATGGATGATGCATTATCATAAAGAAAATCCATTTTACGATGCATATGATGATATTTTAGAAATCTGTAGAAAATATGATGTTGCTTTATCATTAGGGGATTCTTTAAGACCTGGATGTTTAGCAGATGCTTCTGATGAAGCACAGTTATCTGAACTTAAAATTTTAGGTGAATTAACTCTTAGAGCTTGGGAAAAAGATGTACAAGTTATGATAGAAGGTCCAGGACATGTACCTTTAAATCAAGTAGAAAGAAATATGAAATTAGAACGTGAATATTGTCATGAAGCACCTTTTTATATATTAGGCCCACTAGTAACTGATATTGCAGCTGGATATGATCATATATCTTCTGCTATTGGTGCCGCTGTTGGTGGATGGCATGGAGCTTCTATGTTATGTTATGTAACACCAAAAGAGCATTTAGGTTTACCAAATGCTCAAGATGTAAGAGAAGGAATTATTGCTTATAAAATTGCTGCACATTCTGCTGATATCGCAAGAGGTAGAAAAGACGCAAGAAATATTGATGATGAAATGTCTGATGCAAGATATTCTTTTGATTGGAATAAACAATTCGAACTTTGTTTAGATCCTGAAAGAGCTAAAGAGTATCATGATGAAACTTTACCTCAAGATGTATTTAAAGAAGCAGAATTTTGTTCTATGTGTGGACCAAAATTTTGTTCATATAAGATAACTCAAAAAATTGTTGCTACTCATGGTGAAGAGATGGCAGCTGGCGTATAAAAAAAGTGAATAGTTTCACTTTTTTAGCCAGCTGCGAGCTTTCGTTTATGCAATAGAAATCTATGATTTCGTAATTGCATCGAAAGCTCTGACTAGCTGGTGTATAAAAAAAGATATTTTTAGAAGCAATAGAAATCTATGATTTCGTAATTGCATCGAAAGCTCTGACTAGCTGGTGTATAAAAAAAGATATTTTTAGAAGCAATAGAAATCTATGATTTCGTAATTGCATCGAAAGCTCTGA
>JAAETO010000119.1 GCA_024228275.1 Arcobacter sp. | reverse complement strand
TCTGCTAAAGATAAAGGTACTGGAAAAGAAAATAAGATTACTATTTCTGGTTCATCTGGATTATCTGATGAAGAGATTGAAAAAATGGTAAATGAAGCAGAAGCTAATAAAGAAGCTGACGCTAAGAAAAAAGAAGTAATTGAAGTTAGAAATCAAGCAGATGCTTTATTACATTCAACTAAGAAAACTTTAGAAGAGAATGAGTCTGCAGTTACTGAAGAAGAAAAAACTAAAATTGTTGATGCTGCAGCTGCACTTGAAGAAGTATTAAAAGATGAAAATTCAACTAAAGAGCAAATTGAAGAAAAAGTAAAAGCTTTAACAGAAGTTTCTCATAAATTAGCAGAAGCTATGTATAAAAAAGAGGGTGGTGATCAAGCTGGTGGAGCTGGTGCACAACCAAATCAAAAAGCTAAGAAAGATGAAGAAGACGTTATTGACGCTGAAGTAGAGTAAAACTCTGCTTCATGCAAACTATAATTTTTCTACTATTAATCTTTTTAATAGTAATATTTTCCGTACTTTTATATTATAAAACTAGACACTCAAGAGTTGATAAGTTAAATAGTGGTGAATGTCCTAATTGTGGTCAAAAAACAAAATCTTTTTATGATGCTAATACAAAAACTACTTTTAAACAAGAAATAATCACTGCTAAATTATTAAAAGGTGGCGGTTGTTCAGGAGTTAATGATATAGAGTATAGATGTAAATCCTGTGGTTTAAAAGAAGTTTATTCTCAGTCCTAAAATATTTTATTTAATAATTATTAACTTTTAAATGATACAATTTTATAAAATTTAAAAGGAAACTATTTTAATATGAGAATATTAATTACCTCAATACTATTTGTAATAACTCTATTTACTGGATGTTCTTTAAAAGAACCTGCAAAACTTGAAACCTTAGCTGAAATTTCTCAAGCAAAACTAAAAAAAATTAATATAAAAGATATAGAAGGCTTTTATGAAGATAATTTATTATTAGCATTTGATGTTTTTAAAAAAGATTGTAAGAGATCACAAAGATATAAACTATTTAAAAATATATGTCAAAAAGCTCAAACTTTTACAAATGCTTCAGAATTCTTCACTACAAACTTTCATGCTTATGAACTACATAATGAAAATGGAACTAACAAAGGTCTTATTACTGGTTATTACGAGCCTTTATTAAATGGAAGTAGAATTAAAAGTGAAAAATATAAGTATCCAATATATAAAGTGCCTAATGATATGTATACTATAGATCTAAGTACTTTATATCCCGAACTTAAAAAGTATAGACTAAGAGGAAAAATTAAAGGCAATAAAATTATTCCTTATGATAATAGAGAAGTTATAAATAGTAGAGATGATTTAGAGGCAATTTGTTATGTAGATGATAAAATTGATCTATTTTTTTTACAAATTCAAGGTTCAGGAAAAGTAAAACTAGATACTGGTGAAACTATAAATGTTGGCTATGCAAATCAAAATGGACATAAGTATTTTGCTATAGGTCGAGCCTTATTAAAAGAGGGAGTTTTAACAAAAACAGGTGCTAGTTTACAGGGTATAAAAAAATATTTAAGAGAAAATCCAAATAGAATAGATGAAGTTTTAAACAAGAATAAAAGTTATATTTTCTTTACGGAGAACAAAAAGAGTGCCACAGGTGCTCTTGGTACACAATTAGTAGCTAATAGAAACTTAGCTGTAGATAGAAGATATATACCTTTAGGTATGCCAGTATTTATTAATACAAAGAATTCTGTAACTCATAAAAAGATAAATAATCTAATGATTGCAGCTGATGTTGGTGGAGCTATAAAAGGAGAAATAAGAGCAGATTTTTTCTTTGGAAATGGAGAAGATGCTGAACTATATGCTGGAGGAATGAAAGCAAAAGGAGTTCTTACGATTTTAGTTCCCAAAAATAAGTAAAGAGACTCAAGATATTGAGTCTCTTTTCCTTAACTACAACATCCTGTTCCACAACATGATGAGTGTGCTTCATCTCTAAAAGATATAATAAAATTGTCTTTTTCTTCTAATACTTGAAATTTATGTTTTCCACAAAATTTTTCACTCATATGATTTCTCATTCTAATAGCTTTTAATAAAGCTTCATCTTTAGAAGATTCTTCAATATTATTATTTAGTTCACTTCTTTTAAAACATCCACATTCATTACTTACAATGATTTTGTGCATAAATTAACTCCTTAAATTATATTGTTTAGCATTAATTAGCTAATTTAAGAATAACAAAATTGATTTTAACTATTCTTATATTTTAATATTAAATAGCTATTTTAAAGAATCAAGATATATTTAGATAAAATAGCGCAATTTAAAAAAGTTAAGGATAAAAATGCATATTACAAATATACTTTCTCAATATTTTGGAAAGTTTGCAAAAACTGAATTTCCTTCATTTATTCAAAGGTTTATTAATAGAACTTATGTGAATAGTTTGGGATTAAATATGAGTGAATTTAGAAATGCAAAGTTCTATAAGTCTTTAAATGATTTATTTACTAGAGAATTAGCTATTCCAAGGCAAATAGATAGTAATCCAGATAATTTTATTTCACCAGCAGATAGTTTTATAACTCAATGTGGTACTTTAGAAAAAGATTTACTTTTACAGATCAAAGGAATGGAATACTCTGTTGAAGAGATGTTGACATATAATTGTGCTAATAATTTTAAAAAGCTTAATAATGGGTCTTATATGAACTTTTATTTATCTCCAAAAGATTATCATAGATATCATGCTCCTTGTGATTTTAAAATTAATAAACTAGTTCATGTTCCTGGAAAGTTGTATCCAGTTAATATTAAATATTTAAATAAACAAATTGATTTATTTATAGAAAATGAAAGAGTTATCTTAGAGTGTATTCATAATGAAAAGCTATTTTATATGGTTTTTGTAGGTGCTCTTAATGTTGGTCAAATGGTATTTGATTTTGAACCTAAAGTTGAAACAAATTCTGATATTAGAGATATTCAAGTTTATGAATATGAAGATTTAAAAGTAAATAAAGGTGATTGTTTAGGTTACTTTAAAATGGGATCTACAGTTGTAATGGTATGGGAAGAAAGTTTTGTTCAACTAGAAAATTTATTAGATCAATCTGTTAAATATGGTCAAGTAATAGCAAAAAATTTTAAATAACATTATTATTTTACTAAATAAAAGAAATTATTTAGTAAATTTACTAAGATAAAAAGTAGATTAGAGTAAAATAGCCTAACAAATTTTATTTAAGGATTTTATATGTCAACAAAAGAATTAGGTTTAATACCTTTACATGGAACAAAAAAAGGTATGATTTCAGTTTCAAATGTGAGTGAACCTTATGGTAAAGGAACAGCTGATATTGTTAGTATAGGTATATCTTTAAATGGAAAAGATGTAGAATGGAAGTCTCATATACCTTATGAAAACTTAGAAGATTTAATTTCAATTTTACAAAAAGCTAATGAAAGCAAAAAAGACTCTTAATTTGAGTCTTTTTTATAAAGCTAAATATTCTAAAATATAATTTTTTTATATAATAAAAATTATTCATTAGGTACTTGCTATTTAGATTTGTTTGAATTATTATATATCTCTATTTTACTCAATTTAAAAAAAATACAATTAAAATTTTCTATTAAGCTAACTCAATATAGCTTATTTGGATCAATTAACAAACTCTTTATACTTATTTTATATAATGAAAAAAATTAAAGGTGAAAAATGAAAAAAATTCTATTATTAATATTCTTCTCAATCTTTGCTTTTGGAGTTGAAAAAGATTTTTTAGAGCCAGAAGAAGCATTTAAAACTAAGTTTATAAAAAGTGAAAATAAAATAAATTTTAATTTAGTATTAGGAAAAGATATATATCTTTATGATGAAAGATTGAAAGTCTATATTTCTAAACCTAACAAAGTTGATATTTCAAAAGAAATAAATGTACCTAAGTCAATTAAGTACGAAGAATGGCAAGTCCATTTTGATAATTTAAATTTAGAAATTCCTTTTTCATTAATTCAATCAAAAATTAACTCTTTATCTGCAGAAATAACAGTAGAGTTTCAAGGTTGTTCGAAAGCAGGTCTATGTTATGCGCCAATGAAAGAGAAAATCAGTATTGATTTTCTTAAGGCATCTAATAGTAATGATCAACAAAAAGATACAATTGTATCACCTTTAGATGCTCAAAGTGAAACAGATCTCATTGCAAATACTTTAAAAAATGGTAATTTTTTAATAGTTCTAGCTACATTTTTTGGATTTGGATTATTATTATCTTTAACGCCTTGTGTATTTCCAATGATACCAATTCTATCTTCTATTATAGTAAAAGCTGGAGATAAAGGTGAATTAACAGCTTCAAAAGGTTTTTTCTTATCTTTAGTATATGTATTATCAATGTCAGCTGCATATACAATAGCTGGTATCTTAGCAGGTTTATTTGGTGCAAATTTACAAGTAGCTTTGCAAAACCCATATGTATTATCAATATTTGCAGCTATTTTCGTAGCTTTAGCTTTTTCTATGTTCGGATATTTTAAATTAGAACTTCCTTTAAGCGTACAAAACAAAATAAATAAAACAAGAGATGGAAAAGAGAATCAAGGTATTTTAGGTATTGCTATAATGGGATTCTTGTCTGCCCTAATAGTTGGCCCTTGTGTAGCACCACCTTTAGCAGGTGCTTTAGTTTATATAGGGCAAACAGGTGATGCAATTTTAGGTGGTATGGCTTTATTTGTTATGAGTTTAGGAATGGGGGCTCCTTTACTGTTAATTGGAATTGGAGCAGGAAAATATATGCCTAAACCTGGTGGTTGGATGGATAGTGTGTCAAAGATATTTGGTATTGTAATGTTAGCTGTTGCAGTTTGGATGTTAGATAGAGTATTAAATGCAACTATTATAATGTATTTATGGTCTTTTTTATTAATAGGTGCTGCTTTATATTTAAAAATATTTGAACATATTCTTACTAAGCTTATAACTGTAGTTATTATGGTTTATGGAATAAGCTTATTACTTGGTGCAATAAGTGGTGCAACGAATCCTTTAGAGCCTTTAAGTAAGTTTACTTCTAAAACGGGAATGCAACTAGAGTCAAATACTCAAATTAAATGGAAAAAAGTTAAAACAGTAGATGAACTTTATGTAGCTATAGAAGAATCAAATAAGCCAGTTATGTTAGACTTTTATGCTGATTGGTGTGTGTCTTGTAAAGAGTTAGAGGCAATTACTTTTAAAGATCAGACTGTAATTAAAAAACTCAATAGTTTTACTTTATTAAAAGTAGATGTTACAAAAAATACGGATGATGATAAGAAAATGCAAAAAGAGTTTGGTATAGTTGGTCCTCCTGCATTAATTTTTTGGGATGAGAATAACAATGAAATAAAAGCATCCCAAATAGTTGGCTATAAAAATCCAAAAGATTTTTTAGATATTGTTAATAGGCATTTTAAATAAAATTTTATAGTTTATAAGTTATTTTGATATACTTCCTGAAAAATAGTTCTTTTTTAGGAAGTAATAATGAACAATATTTTCATTAGTATACTTTTTTTGTATTATCAATACTTGGATAATATGGTAGATTTTAGTAAAGAAATTAATTTTTTAAAACCAAATATTAATATTGATTATAACAATATGAGTATTGTTAATCATAATATTTTTTTAAAATCAATTTCAAAAAAATATAAATTTGATTCTAAACAAATAGAATTATATAATGGTCTTAGCAGTGCAATTTATTCTATATTTAAATTTTTAGATTTAAAATACTGTTTTATATATTCTCCTTGTTCTTTAGAATATAAAAATGCTGCAATGAATCTAAATTATGAGCTGAGATTTATAAATAGGTTTGAAAATTTATTTTTACCTATAAAAGATGAAAGCCTTGTAATATTTGCTAATCCATCTTATCTGGATGGAACATATTACGATTTGGAAAAGCTTTTTAAGTATTGGATTTCTAAGAATGCTACAATACTAGTTGATGAAACATTACTTGAGTTTTCTTCTCAAAAAACTTCTACTAAATATTTAGATAGTTATGAAAATTTTTTTATAATTAAAGACTTCTCCAAATATTATTCAAATGAAACACTTAGAGTATCTGCTGTATTTTCAAATGAACTTAATATGAGAAGTTTAAGACAATATGAACCTTCAAATAAACTATCTAATTTTGATATGGTATATTTAGAAGAGGCTTTTAAAGATGTTGATTTTAAACTCATATCAAATAGTATTAATATAAAAAATAAAATTGAGTTAGAAAAAGTTTTCCATTCCTGTAGATATATAGAAGTATTATTTCAAAGTAGTTCAAATTCACTTTTAATAAAACTTAAAGATATAAATTCTGAGAATTTTATTCAAAAGCTTCAAGACAGAGATATAAAAATTTCAAATTGTTTAAAATATGATTTTATTGATGAAACATATATAAATATATATGTAAGTTCAAAAGAGAATATATTAAAATTAAAAGAGGTAGTTAATGCTCTTTAAAAGTCGTTTTATTTATTACTTCTCTTTAGTTGTTTCAATTGCAAGTGTATTATTTATTATTGTTTTAATTTATAACTCTTTTTTTATAGTTAAAAATCAATTTATTGATATAGAAGGTTTAACATATGTAAATCAAGTAAAAACTGATGATTATACTAAAAATTTAGCAAAAAATTTAACTAAAGATTGTCAAACAAAAGTTTGCGAAGTACAAAGTATGCTTAATTTAGTTAGTAATATTCCTTATAAGATAAATAAATCTGTTGCAAGAAGCGGTAAAAATGTGATTAAGCAAAATTATGGAGATTGTGATGACAAAAGTAATTTATTAATATCTTTGCTTCATGCAAAAAATTATGAAGCATATTTTGTATTAGTTCCAAAACATATATTTGTTGTTGTAAATATAGGACTTGAAATACCAAATAAAAAAGCTTTATTTATTAATAAAAAGCCTTTTTATATTTTGGAAAGTACTGCAAAAGATTCAGATCTAGGTTTTCCTTTACAATATAAATTTGATGAAATAAAAGCTTTTATAAATCCTTTTAAAAATAAAAAATTAGTAGTTAATAGTTTGGAGTATAGATGATAGCTGTTATTCAAAGAGTAAGTTCTTCATGTGTGAAAGTTCATGAAGAAGTTGTAGGTAAGATAGGAATTGGTTTAAATATTCTTCTAGGTGTTAAAAAGGGTGATTCTAAAGATGATACAATTAAGCTTGTAAATAAGATAGTGAATTTACGTATATTCCATGACGATAATAAGAAAATGAACTTATCTCTTTTAGATGTGAAAGGCGAAGCTTTAATTATATCTCAATTTACACTTGCTGGAAATGTAAAAAAAGGAAGAAGACCAAGTTTTGAAGATAGTAAAGAACCAGAAATAGCAAAGAAAATGTATGATGAATTTGTAGAAGAATTTAAGAGTATAGGTATTAAGACTGAAACTGGGAAGTTTGGTGCTATGATGGATGTAGAAATTCATAATGATGGACCAGTAACTTTCATTATAGATAGTAAAGAGTTAGGATAAAAATGAAATATATAGAATGGTTTGAAGCGCATGGAAAAAAACATGCTACGATAATGGAAAAATTAAAAAATAAAAGTGATGCTGAAGTTATAGAATATTTCAGATTTGATAATATGGTAAAGGAAGAACCTGAATTTTGTCCTTTATATAAAGATAATAAAAAGTGCCATGATTATGATGAATTAAATTGTTACCTCTGCGCCTGTCCAAATTTTAGATTTGATGATAATGGTATCAAAAAAGAAGAAGAGAAAACTGTTTATTCTACATGCGGTATAGATTCAAAAGATGGTTCATTATATATAGGAGATGATTATATTCATCAAAACTGTTCAGGATGCTTAGTCCCTCATAAAGAAAAGTATATTAAAAAGAACTTTTCAAGAAATTGGTTTGATATTATGAAAAATGTTAATCAAGCAAAATAGAAAAAATATTTTTACCTTGATTATGTGAATATATTAGAGTATATCCATGTAAATTTGAAATTGTTTTTACAATATAAAGCCCTAATCCAAAGCCATCACTTCTCTTTTCTTCTTGAGAGAAGGGCTCGGTGTAATATTCTAAATTGTATTTTAAGGGTTCTCCGTTAGAAATTATATTAATTCTATATTGATTTGCATCAATTATTGCATGATCGTTGACTGAAAATTTAATAGCATTATCTATTAGGTTTTTAAGTGCAACTGAAAACATTACTTTATCCGCATTTAATTTAAAGTCATTTATTCTTGATGTAAGATTATCTGCATTAATCATTGATATCTCTATAGTTTTAGTATATATTTTAAAAAATGAGGTAGGTTCTTTATATACAAAAGTGTTATTAGAAGTCAATTTCTCAACCATTGCAAGCTCTTTTATAATATCATCCATTCTATGAAATGCTCTTTGTAATATATCTCTTTTTTTATTATCTTCAAGTGTTTCTGCTATAAACATTGCTTTTGTAATTGGAGTTTTTAACTCATGCATCATATTACGCATAAATAAATCTTTAGATTTTGTTTGATTATTTATATGATTAATTGCATCGCCAAAACTTTTTGCAATAGTCCCTATCTCATCAGTGCTATTAGAAGTTATACTAACATTTAAATCCCCATTTGCAAACTTTTTAATTTTATTATTTAAAACTCTAAGAGGCTTTAGTTTTTTTCTTAAAATATAGTATAAAGATAATATAATAGAAAGAGATAAAAAGATAGCTAGTGAGATAATTAACAGATTATATGTGTAGTTTTGTGTATCTTGTAACATCAAGTTGTAACCATCTTTTTGAACATAGATATACAAACTATCATCAAAGGTAAAGATTCTATACAATCCAAATACAGTTTTTCTTATAATAATTGGTTTACCATTTTTAATAATTTGTAATTTTAAATCATCATTTTTAATTTGTTTAGTTTTGAATTGTTTAATTAATATATCTATACCAGTGTTAGAAGGTTTTATTTCTAAAGATTTTAAAACACTTTCAGCAACAAGTTCATATTTTTTTTGCATTGTAATATTATATCTTTGTTTATCTAGTTTAATAAAAATTGCAAAAGTTATTGAAATTGCAATTAATGCTAATATAAAAATAGTGTTGATAAATGCAGATATAGAAATATTACGAATCATAAAAGTTGATAACCAATTCCTCTTACAGATTTTATTATTGTTTTTGTATCATCTATTTTAGATATCTTATTTCTAATTCTTGATATCATTACATCAATATTTTTTAAACTACTATCATCTTCAATATGATCACTTGCATAAATGAAATCTTCTCTTGCCACAACTGCACCATTTCTTTGAATCATAAGTTTTAGAATATCAAATTCCGCAAGAGTTAAAGTTAAAAGTTGTTTTTTAAAATATATTTGAATATCATCTTCTTTGAGAAGAAAATCAGACTTTTTAGCATCTTCATTTTTATCTACAATTGGAACGATTCTTTTTAATATAGCTTTTATTCTAGCTTGTAATTCTCTTGGATTATATGGTTTTGGAAGATAATCATCTGCTCCTCTTTCTAATCCCATGACTTTATCTAAAATATCATCTCTAGCACTTGATATTATTATAGGTATATTTGATTTTTTTCTTATTTTTGGAATAAGTTCTAGGCCATCAATTTCAGGTAGTGTTAAATCTAAAATAAGTAGTTTGTAATCTTTTAAATTTAACATAGATAGCCCATTGTATGGGCTATCAGTGTTAGTTACTTCTATATCATAAGAAGCTAAATATTCTGTTATGATTTGTGCTAATTCTAAATCATCTTCTATCATTAAAACTTGAACGATAATAAATCCTTTATTTTATAGCTAATAGAACAGTTTGTCCATATCTATTTATATATATTCTTTTGTCTTGTTTATTATATTTTCTAATTGCTTGTTGCATATCAGGGAAACTTTTAATTTGAATATCTTCTATTTGTATGATAACATCACCAGGTTGAAAACCAACTTTTTCTGCTATAGATTGAGGCTCTACTGCTGTAATTAAAACACCAGATGCATTTGAACTTAATCTAAATCTTTTTATCATATTAGAGTTTAGTTCTGATAATAATAATCCTCCTAAAAACTTACCGTTATTAGCTTCAGAGGTAACAAGTCCTGCTCGATTTCCTAAGGTAATATTTAAGCTTAAGTCTTTTTTATCTCTTTCAAGTTTTATTGTTATTGTTTCATTTGGTTTAAAAGACGCAATAACATTTTGTAAACTTTTTCTATCTCTTATTATTTTATTATTAATTGAATAAATTAAATCACCTCTTTTTATACCATATTTTTCAGCAGGAGTATCTTTTGCAACATCTAGAATCAAGGCACCTCTTGAATGATTATATAGTTTTTCTATATTTGCTTTTAAGTCATCAACCACAACTCCTAAATAACCTCTTGTTACCTTACCATCAGAAATAAGTTTTTGTACTACATCTCTTACCATAGATACAGGAATAGCAAAACCTATACCATTATTTCCTCCAGATTTTGAAAGTATGGCACTATTAATTCCAATT
>JAAETO010000118.1 GCA_024228275.1 Arcobacter sp. | reverse complement strand
TATCACAGATTAGACATTTTGGTGCCTAACTCAAAACCCACTTGGTGAAAGTTTAATTTTCTTTTGAGTATCTTTGATTACCTATATAAATTAAACAAATGGGGACTATGCACGAGAGAGAGCATAAGCCATTTAGCACCTTCCTGCGATGAATCCAAACTTTTGCTTTGAATATAGGCTAATAACATATAAAGAAGAACCGCAGAAAAAAAATTATCCTTACCTTTCATTTTTTGGAAAAAAATAGATTTTCATTAATTCTTGTAGAAATTTATGTGATTAATGTGAAAAAGTTTTTAACTAAAATGGATATTTGAGGATACACATGAATAAAACTCTTGTAAATTGTGAGATAAATCTAGTGATACGAGTGCTAATTTAGTGAGACGTGTAAGATGACTTTATGTCTACTTTATTTGAAAACTTTCTCAAATAAAATTCATGAATATCAACACGATTTAAATAAAGAAGAAAAAAATTTTCTCCAAAAAATGAAAGGTGAGGTTAACTTTTCTTTTCGCGGTTCTTCTTCAAATGACATTAGCGTATATACAAAGCAAAAAAAAGCTTGGATTCACCGCGGGAAGGTGCTAAACGGCTTATGCTCTCTCTCGTACATAGTCCCCTTTAACTATATTTATGCGAAATACTAAACTTAATATAATATTAAATATCTTAAAAATGGAAAAAATAGCTTTAAAAAACCTACCTTCTGAACAAGCTACAAGAAAAATTTTGAATTATAAAACATTTACT
>JAAETO010000117.1 GCA_024228275.1 Arcobacter sp. | reverse complement strand
CAACATCAGTCAAAATCAGACTGATTCAGACAAATTTGGCAACTCCGCGGTGGACCAAACCTGCTGGCATGATTGAATCATGAAGTGTGATCGGGAATCATCATCGTCATTTTGATACTTCTGTATGACTTATTGAATGATTATCGAGAAACAAGTCGATTTCATGTGGAATGACCCGTTGTCGCTTTCATGTGGAATGACCCAATATTCGCCGAATGTACAGTGTAGAACACTCGTCGAAATCTAGAACACCAGCGTTTGAAAAATATTTTGGGGCCTCTCCGAAAAGTTTTGCACACGTGCGGATACAGTATGAATGTAGAACACTCGTCGAAATCTAGAACACCAGTGTTTGAAAAATATGAATGGGGCTTTTCCGAAAACTTTTGCTTTACGTGTGGATATTCACACCCACACGTAAGCAAAACTTCTCGGATAAGCTCCAAAATATTTTTCAAACGCTGGTGTTCTATAAAAAAATAGATTTCGACGAGTGTTCTCATTCGGCGAATGTCTCAAATCAGAAAACAAAACTATTCATCGCTGCTGCCTTTGGATTTGAAATTACCATGTTTTTGGACAACCATGGAAATTTTGGAAAAAAATTTTTGGAAATTACCATGTTTTTAGATTCAGACAATGGAGAATATCGCCAGGGCATGAACAGAAGAGAAATCAAAGAAAT
>JAAETO010000116.1 GCA_024228275.1 Arcobacter sp. | reverse complement strand
GTATGGGCTTTTCGTGGTATGAAAAATATAAGATATAAAATAGAAAGAAAATTAGACAGATATAACCATTTAATGGAATTTATAAGAACATTAACAGGTATTACTGTCTTAGTATTACAAATAATAATAATCACTAGATTATTTAAATAAAAAATTATGCCAAATATGAGTTACTGTCGTTTCGAAAACACGACAAAAGATATGCAAGATTGCTTAGATGCAATTGAAGACGGAGATACTAGAGAATTGTCTAGATATGAAACATCAGCTTTAAGACGCTTTTTAGTACTTGCTGAAGAAATTTTAGATTACGAACCAGATATCAAAGCAATATTAAAAGAATATGAAAGCGAAGATTAAATTATCACTGATTATATTAGTATTAAGCGGGTGTATAACTAGCAAGAGATCAAAACCTTGTAAAGATTGTCCACATTTTACTAAATTTAGTGCTTTATTTTTAGAAAAGGTAAAATTAAACCCTTACCCTAGTCAAATAGTTTTACAAACTAAATACGACAAGTAAAAGATAATATAATAAATACGATTATGACAAAAAAAGAGATGGACAAATTAGCGGATGTAATAGTTACTAAGCTAATATTAACACTTACTCAAATAAATAATCCAATGGAATTTGAAGGACCTGATCATGAGGTCTTAAAGGAAATAATAATGCATGATAGTGAACATGAGATAACTGAAGAAGAAATGTTATTAGGCGAATTAGCTAGATTACAAACTATTCTAATGATATACGAAGGGAAAGATACAGTTGAAGGTTACGAAAAAGCAGCTATTATTTCACAGAAAATAAGAACAATTGAATATAAATTAAATAAAATATGAAAAAAAATGGCATTAAGAAAAAAACCAATGCTAGCCTATGCTGCTAGCAAAAAACCAATAGACTATACTAAACCAGTATATATACAACCAAAATTAGATGGTGTTAGATGCATAATACAATATGAATTAGTACATCATGGAAGTGATGAATACGCAAGTGGATTTGGTATGGCAGTTAAAGCATATTCACGAACAGGTAAAGAGTGGAAAAATATAGACCATATATTAGCCCAATTAAAACCTTTTTTTAAAAAATACCCTAAAGTTATATTAGATGGCGAATTGTATAATCATGATCTAAAGGACGATTTTGAAAAAATAATATCATTGGTCAGAAAAACAAAACC
>JAAETO010000115.1 GCA_024228275.1 Arcobacter sp. | reverse complement strand
GATTAATTTAAGAAATGATGAAAACTTTTATCTTATTTGGATGCAAAGAAGTTGGATTGCACAAGTAGAAGGTAAAAAATATTATTTACTTAACTTACCAGAAGAAGAAAATTGTGTTCAACATATAGCTAGAATTTTAAGGTATGGAGCACCTGGTGATGGAGCTGAAGCAGGAGAAAATGAAGAAGTAGATGTTGACGTTGAAGATAACGTTGATGTAGATATTGATGATACAACAGACGTAGAAGTATAATGGATATAATTACTAAATATTTAAATAATATAGCATATAAATTCCCCAAAGGATACCCTGATATAAATGATCCTAAGGATATAGAATTATTAAATGAGATAGTAAAAGATTTTATTAAAGAAGATGAAGAAGAAGAAAATCTAAAAAAGAAATTAATTGATATAATCAATACAAGTGACTTATCTGATGATGAAATAAGAGCGTATACTAAATCTATTTCAAATAGAGGATTTAAAGGTGATATAACAAGTAAGCTTACTTCAAAGGGATATACAGGAGATGCTTTTAAAGTAGGTGATAAAGCTGTTGATTATATAATTGACAAAATAGCAGATTCTGAAGCTGAAGAATTTATTAATTATAAAACAAAATCATTTAAAAACTCACCTGATAAAGGTAACTTTTCATCAGTAACAGGTTTATCTCAAAAACTAGTAAAAGACTTAATTGATATAGAACCAGGAGCTGATGCTGGAGGTTCTTCTATTGGTAAAGGAGAATTATTTTTAGCATTAGCCTTTAATGACATTGATAATAGAGGTGGTGGTGGAGATTTAAACTATGATGGTAAAAATTTAGAAGTAAAAGGAACAGGTGGTAGGTTAGGACAGCAAGCAGGAAGAGGAAGTGATTTTGATTATTTATCATTTTTAGGTGAAAAATATTTAAAAGGAGAAGAATTAGAAGAATTTTTAAATGATCCCCAAAATAAAGTGATTAATATATCTTTAAAAACCCTCTATGATCAGGCAATAAAAAATGGAGCCAAATCAGAAGATGTAATTAAGGATGTTCAAAAAGCTCTAGACAGTATATTCTTTAATAAAGGATTAGCTAAAAAATATTTTAACGGCCCTGCTGATTTTAAAGACTTAGCAGAAATGAAAATTAAATTAACAAAATTAAATGCAGAGGCATATGCTCAAAAAACAAATGTTGGTGCATTTTTGTTTTTAAATTCAAAAACAGGCGATTATGTGTTAGTAGATGTTGATAATTTAGAGGATTCTATTGATGCAGGTTTATTTGGAACCATAGTAAAAAATCCAATTAGTGGTTATCAATGGAATAATCCTCACCCTAATATGGTAATTAAATAATTATGTGTAAATGTGG
>JAAETO010000114.1 GCA_024228275.1 Arcobacter sp. | reverse complement strand
AATTTTGATTAAAGTTTTTAAACCTTCTTCTACAACTTCTTTTTTTGTTTTTAACCCAGTTGATTCGAGTGCTAAGTTCATCAAATTATCATCTATTACTATGTTTGTTCTCATTTTATATCCTTTTGTTTAATGTGTATTGACTGCTGCAATATACACATTAAACCATAGCTTCCCAAATTATTTTCTGAGTATATAACGACCTCAAAATAAGTCGCCGCCCAAAGGAGCAATGATTAACGGAAGGCGACTTATTTTATTTGGTTGAAATAAACTTATTTTTGCATTATTTTTTTTGTCCACTTGCTTGTCCGCCTTTTTTGTTGGGTGAGATTTTCTGTTTATTTAAGGGGTTATCCAATTTGCATATTAATAATTTTAAATGTTAAGAATCCTAAAATTGCAATTATAAATGACCACTTTTCAACTTTATAGGATGATAATGCTTTATCACTGACATTTTTAGATTTATCAAAATATTGTGTTACAACATCAGAGTTGGGTGAATAATTTTCATATTGAATCTTATACATTCTATTTGTGTCATAATGTATCATCATTTTGATTCTTTCGAGTCTATAAAACCCTGCCAATAAACTTATAAACAAAAGAGACCAACTAACAAATAATATAAGTTTACAACTATAAACTTTATCTGGTTCAAATGACTGAATACTAAATGACAGAATTGCAATAATTACACCTAAAAAATAATAATCAAATTTTTGTTCAAGCTCTAAACCTGTTAAAAATAATTTCTCATAATTTAATTTTTCGCTCATTTTCAAACTCAAATAATTTTAATAGCTTATTCAAAAATATATTTTTCTATCCTCTAATTATAAATTTAAATGATTCTTTTAGATTTATTGACTATTTAACTGTGTTACACATAAGCCGAAACCCAAAACTGCAATGTTAAAAAACTTCTTTAGCAATCTCAGAATTTCTATTAATAGTTTGCTTCTTTTTCACTGTTTGATTTCCTAATATTTTCGGTTTGTAGATAGCTATATCAATTGAATAATTATTGCTATAAGTATTTAGTAAAACTTCTATTTTTTTCTCTCCTACAATCCAATATTTTATAGTATGAAAAAATGAACCATCATTTAAGATTATATTTTCTGTCTTAAAATCTGGGTCGCCAAACTTTTTTGATAGAATATCTGAAATGATATTAATTGTCCAAGGTACCATCAAATCAAATTCTTCATACATGATTGCTTTGCTTTTGATCGTAAAATGATATAATGAGTCATTCAAAAAACGTGGTGTAATTGGATTTAAATAGATACTACTTCTCGTAAACCTAAAATTCCCAATGTAGTATGTATAGAACTTATTATGTATTCCAGTTCCAAAATCTTCAGATTGCTTGTTTTCATCACAGAACTTTTCCCATAATTTTTCAGTAGTTTTTTTATCCATTCCAAATTTTATATCACCAATTACTTTTTCTTGTTCAATGATAATACTATCTAGTCTTGCCATTCTAAGGCTATCTGTTTGTTTAATTCTCCCGAGATCTTCTTCTGATGTTGTACATGAAGAAATACTAAGTGTAAATATTAATAGTGTTATTATTTTTAATGTCACATTAACTATTATAGTTTTATATAAATCATAAAATTGATATTAATATTTGCCTAACGGAATTACTGGTTAGCTAGTGATTTAATTTTTATACATTTTTGATAATTTTAAATAAATAGGTTTTATCAAAATTTTTAACAGAATCTTTCTTGAAAAGGAACTTTTACTAATAAGTTTTGCAATTGGGGGACTGATATTATAGTAAAAATTTATAAAAAAACGACCAAACAATTCTTTTTTTAATACTTCATTTCGATATTTATGGAAAGTCAAAATGTAAGGATGTTTATAATCACCTAAGACAGCAGTTGCAATGAAACATCCAGTAGAATTTGACTGAGGTTGGGAATTTGGGATAAAATTTAAATCTTTTTCTTTTGCTTTTTGGATTAGATGGTTTCTTCTAATAAGCATTTCTTCAAATCTACTTCCAGATTCTTTATGATTTTTAAAATATTCAACATTATCAAGTGAATGTTGAAATATTTTATCAATTCCGTCTATTATCTTTATATATGAATCTGAAGAAGAATTTATTTCACAACCAAATTCCATTGTATCAATTATTTTAATTAGAAGTGGAGAATATTTGTTCCCAATTCTTAATTGTATCGCTAGTTTCTTTGTCTGGTGAACAGTATGTAATTCTCCGGTTCCCATTTGTTTCTGATCAAATTCATTAGTTACTTTTTTGTCAATTGTTGAAAGGGTCTTTTCTAATTTGACTATACAAATGTTATGAATGGTCTTAACAAGAGATAATTTATCAAGCTCATTTTGGGTGTCATTTTTAAGGGCATGCTTGAGGCAAACAATTAATTCATCAAATTTAGGATTCTCTACAGTCGAACAATTGCCAGCAGAAATTCCTTTCCCATACCAAAATGAATAATTACTTGGATCATTTTCAAGAAGCTTTGTAAAATAATTATAAGCTTCTTCATAATTATTTGATTCAAGAGCGGTTTCTGCTAAAACTTTAATATTTTTTATATTATCCATAATCACTCCAACTTATTTTTCCAGCTAATGACGTTGCCGATAAGCCGTTCCTAAGTACAATTCATTAACAACACATGATTTTTTCTTCCTATTTAGGCTTGCTTCTTAACACAGTACCTGGTTATAGCAATTTTTAAATTTCCTCAATTTCTAAATCTTCATCTGTGTAATTTCCACTTTCTATTCGCTTTTCTTTTTCATTATGCATTTTTAATCCATAATTAAGATAATATAAAAGATTACCAGCTCCATTAAAGCTATCTCCAATATCAAATTCAGTAGTTGATCTATCATAAAAATATGATACTGTATTAAGTACACTATCAATAGATTTTATTGCTTCGATCACTAGTTTTCTACTAGCACTTGCCAAAGGTTTTGATGACCTATTTAAGGATAAATCTAAATCGCTATGGGCTATATGCCTATTTCTCCAATCTCGACAGAATTGGGTATTTGTTACAGCAACAGAGATTGTATCCAACAATTCTATTTCTAATTTTTCATCTACCACTTGATTTTCAAATTGACGAATGGTTAAATTTCGTTTATCCTTTTTGTTCATTGGATTAGCAGGATCTGTGAGCCTGGTAATATGCAACAGTATTGTTTCCCACAAAGATTTTTCAATAATGTAAAAAAATTGTGGGGCAGTTTGATTGATTAAATCAATTTTGGATGGATTACTTCCATAAACTTCAAGGTACTCGTCCCATTTAAAATGAAGCCAGGTAACTTCTTGCCACAATTGGGAATAAATCTCACCAAGTTCCTTCCCCATCAATTCGATATTTTTTAATTTCATTTCTTCAGCAGTTGAACTTTGCACCATAATTACCTAAAGTATACTAATTCATATTTATCAATATTGGGATTGCATCATAAACTGCAAAATAATTCGTACGCTATAATAGTATTACAGATATTTGACAAAAAAATGAACTAATTTTTTAACCACTTGTTAATAACACAAAAAGTGGTTAAAATGAAATACTGGTTATACATCAATTATGCGAACTAATAATTATATATCTAATATTTTTCACTTTAAATATTTCTATTTGTCTCTTCCCATAAATGTTCCAAATCCTTCACCCTTAAAATCTTTTTTGCTATCTCTAATGTCGATTAATAATTTTATTATAGCATCTTCACGATTAATAATCTTATGTAACTTAGCTAATCTTTATTTAATCTTCAATTGTTAAATGCTAACATAAAACCACCTTAAATCCTATTAAAACAAATTTCCAGCTTACTCAACACAGTCCTATTCAATCCGTACAACTTTAATTCTTTTGCAATTGAAAAGAAGTTTAATTCTTTAACTATGCGACATATCCTTAGAGACGGTTCAATTTTGATGAAGCAGTTTATACTCCTTATCCTAAAAGTTACTTCCTTTATTATTGAGCAGTTGATCCAAAATTTGCCATTCTTTGTAATACTATGATTACATTTCATCAATCTGAAAGATACTTTTAAGAAATGAAAAATTAAATTTATTAAATTATTTTATGAATAAAGAAGAATTAGGGATACTTTTTTTTGATTCCCCAGAAATT
>JAAETO010000113.1 GCA_024228275.1 Arcobacter sp. | reverse complement strand
AGATATAAGTTATATCTTCAACTTCAAGGTGTCTTTTTAGTTCACTTTGTGCATAACCCTCTTTCTCTGGATCTACTACATAACAAAAAGCATGTCCGTATTTGAAGATATTGTCTTCTTCTAAGTTTATAGTCATTTCTAAACCATTTATTGTGATGTTATCATCTGTTGGGTTATCTGTTATGATATTTTTATCACCTTGGTCATTGTTTTTAATGAAATACCATTGTAGTTGGGCTTCTTGTGTTGCTGATAGTTCTGTTGTAGGTGCCCAAGCATCATTTTCATACTTTTGCACTACTGCTGTATATGTTAATACTTCTTTAATAGTGGATTGTTTTGTAATAGATGGTTCTAAAGAGATTACTCTTAGTTTTTCATATACTGGTTTTGGTATTTCTGGTTTATCAACAGCTTTTGCAGCAACTCCACCATTTGGTGATGTTGTATCTACTACTGGTGCTTTTAGATGTATTCCTCCACCATCTAGAGTTAAGACATTAGACCCACATTTTAAACTTATACCTTTTGAGGCAACTAGTTCTATTGTATTGGCTGTATGTTTTATAGTTTTTGCTTTCATATGAAATGCTTTATTTATATCTAGTCTATATTCCTTACCTATTTGTAAAAACATATTTTGAAGATATTTTTTCTTTACATCTTTTTCTATATATTCTGTTGATGTACCTTTTACTCTTTGTACAAAGTCTTGACAATTTGCACCTAATATTTAATATCTTTTTTCATTGTAGTAAATTTTCAAGGAGTTTCTTTTTATTTCTTACTTTTTCTATAGTTCCATCCACCTTGTTCATATAAAGATATTTTTTTAGAATTGCTGACTTTTTTTATTTCACCAGTTTGAGAATGAATCCAAATACCTTCTACACTAGCTTCCATTAATTTATACTCAATAAAGTTTGAAAATACATAATAGTCATCTATGATAAAGTTTATATCGTTAATGTCTTCATTTAAATTTTTGTTTAAATATTTTTGATGGATTTCCCATGCTCTTTCTAAGCTTATATTTGGTTTCTTATTAATAAATTCGTCAAATTCTTTAGTTCCATATAGTATTACTTCCATATTAGTTTCCTCCAATTCTTTTTCTTGATTCTTAATATTAGTATTTTCACATCCTAAAAATAAAAGTATTAATATAAAAATTTTTGATAATATATATTTCATTGTTTATCCTATCCTATTTTGTTTTATTTTTCATTTTTTATTAAAGTTATTTTAGCTTTATTACCTTTTTTCTGTTTTGATGTACTTTTAACTTCAGTTTTTAAATCTTCTAGAATTCCTTGAGGTGTTAGTGTGCTAAAGTCAATATCATTTATACCTCCAGCCTTAAGTGAATCTATAACAGTGGTAGTACATTGCTCACCAGTGTATGGCCTTATACTATAAACACCTAGTTTTCTGTACTTATTCTCCCACCATGTTATTATTTTATTTGCATTTGTTTTTGAGATATAAAATTCAATAATATAAGTATTTCCATTAATAGATTTTGTATTTTTAATAAATGTTAGCGTTTGAGATAATGTAACATCATTAATTGAAATATTATTTTCTAATGCAACAAATTTTGCCCACCATGCAGTTCCAGGAGCAAATAAAGCATTTATATCTTGTGTTCCAGTTGTAACATTCTTAAAATCATCATATGTCATGCTTTTAATATCTTGATTAATAGGGTTACTTCTTTTACTTAAATCAAGATTTAAATCTAAAGAATCCCCATCTCCATTAAAATCTGCTCCATAAGTAGGCTCGTCAATATCTTT
>JAAETO010000112.1 GCA_024228275.1 Arcobacter sp. | reverse complement strand
TCTTCTTTTACACAAAGTAAAGCTGTTATTTCATCTTGTTTAGAACAAAAATTACCATTTTTTTCAATTAAAAACAGATCTTTAGCCACACCTCTACTTGTATTTATTTTAGCACTTTCAATTTCAATATTAAAACTATCAAAGACAGTTGATATATATGCAAATAAGCCTTTTTGATCTTTAGTAGTAACCTGCATAGAAGCTAAATATGTTGTATGGTTACAATCAATATTTATATCATCTTTTTTGATTTTAGGAATTACTGATTTTATTTTTTTGTTCATATCAAAAGAATTTTCTATTACTTCGGCAACATACGGTTCATCCTCTTTATCAATTTTTTGTGAAAATCTTATTTCAAAATATTTCTTATTATCAAAAAGTTTAAAAATATTCATTGTTGAGATATCTAAAAATTCTAACTTACCTAATAAAAACCCGAGATTTAAAGGTACATCTCTGATGATTTTTATTATTAAATAATCTTTATTGATAATTTCATATGTGAATTTATCAATACTATATGCATTTACGGCAATATTAAGAATTTCTTTTGATTTAACTTGTAAGAATATTTGATTAGAACTTATATACATTATTTTCTTTTTCATAATATTTGACAATTCTTTATATTCTTTATATTTCTTAATAATATCTTGTTTCGCAATTCTTCTTGCATTTTCACTTATAAGGTATTCATTTTGAAATGCAGGTTTTGATTGTAAATATAATTGTCTAAGAAGAACTGCTTTAGAACTTTTGTAAACATTTTCTCCTACTGCTGAAATATCAGCATAAGTAATTACATAAAGCATTTTAAGTGCTAGTTCTGTTTTTAAAGCAGCAGTAAATGATAATATCACTTTTTCAGAATAAATATCTTCTGTTGAAGCAACTTTATTCATTAAGTTATGGTATCTTACTAGTATTGAACCTAATTGTACATGATTAGATTCAAAATCTAATGAACTAGTCATACTTTTAAATAGTTTCTCTCCTGAGATATGATGATCTTGTACTCGTCCTTTACCTACATCATGAAAAAGGCAAACAAGTCTAACAATCGCTTTATTCTTTTCATCAAAACTATCATAAACTTCTCTTATATTTTCATCTTTTATATCTTGTAATCTTTTTAATGTTTTTATTGAATGAATATCAACTGGATGTTGATGATATCCATCAAATTGTGGTTGATTTATAATTTTCTTTGTTGCAGGTAATACTGCTTGAAATAGTCTTGAATTATATAAAAGTTTTACTATTGAATATAGGTTTGGTTTATATAATAGCGTTTTAATTGTTTTTTTTAATTCTTTTGATTGTGAATTTGGAACTTTTACTTTACTTGCATAATATACATATGATCTGTCAAAATATAATACTTCACTTGGTAATTCTATTAGTTCTTTTAAAAGATTATTTAAAGTTTTAGCTTTATTACTAAATGATGTATAAAGTTTGTTATTACAAATATATAGATTCTTTTTATATCTATATTTCTTATTTTCTAATAAATTATTTCTATTAATAATTATTTGGCGAGAAAACTTCTTTACCATAATGGTTGAAAAGAAGTGAACTCTATGTAAAGACTCAAGAATTTTAGCCATACACTGTCTCTCTTTTGTATGTCTTGGTGTATGAACAAAACCTAAATTTGAACTAAGTTCAGGAAGAATATCAAAATTCACTACATCTAGCTTTTTTTTAGCAATTGTATGCAAAGCACTTCTTACTTGAAAAATATATTCTAGTGAAGTTCTGTATCGTTTGTATTCCTCTTCAGAAAACTCTTTACCTACAAGATATTTTATATCCGAAACTCCGTATATAACTGAAGCCATCCAAAAAATCATATTAGACTCTCTCATACCTCCATAACCATCTTTAATATTTGGTTCCATTTTTAAGGGGTATTTCAATAGTCTTTGTTTATGTTCTTCTAATTTTTCTTCGACAAATTCTTTTTGATCAGTTTTCCTGATTTTTTGTAGAATATTTTCGTATCCATACCATAAGTGCTTTGATCCATATATTAATCTAGATTCTAAAATAGATGTTTTTATTGTAATATCTTCTTTTACACCTTTTTGAATCTCTTGTATCTCATGAACTCTAGAACCTAGTTTTAAGCCACAATCCCAAGCAAGTATAACAAGCTCTTCTAATATTGGTTTTAAGTTATAACCTTTTATATCCTCATATAATATAAGTAAATCAACATCTGAATATATACATAACTGTTCTCTTCCGTAGCTTCCAAGTGCAATAAGTGTTATAGGTATTGAACTACCCATTGGAAGGTAGTCTTTAAAATGTTTTCTTAGGATATATTTATAAAGTTGTATTAAAAATTTGTCAGTACGTTTTGTATGCTTAACAAAAAAATCTTTTCCACCTGAAGTTTCAAAAGCGGTATCAATTGATTTTAAGTAAGACTTAAAATATTTTCTAAAAACCTTTGATACTTCAAAATCAGCAGCATTATTTGAAATTAATTCTTCAACTTGGATATTTAATTCAGTCATTTAAAAAACCCTTATGTATATCTAATTTTTTTCTAAGAGTAATCCTATTTAAGCCAAGATGTTTTGCCATTTGAACTTGTGATTTATATTTTTTACTTGCAGCTTTTAAAATTGGTACTTCAAGAAGGTAAAGAAAGTCTTTATATGACTCTTCTCCTTGCATATTTGAATACATATAATTTTCCATAAACATTAATATTTCATCTTCTCCAATTGTTTCAAAAAGATAAGAAAAGTAGATAGACTTTCTCAGACTATGAGCATTATTAGAAAGGTTAATCATTAATTTAGAGGGTACAGTTTGTTCAATATCTAAGGTTTTACTAGCTTCTTTTGAAAATTTAGACGTTAAAGCTTTTACATCTTCTTCTCTATCTTTTAGTGAGGGAAGTTCAATAGTAATAGAAAAAAGCTCAGTAAGTTTAGTATTTAAATCATTTTTTAAAGTAGTAGCAATCACTCTTATATGATTATCTTTAATCCAATTTATGATTAAATCTATATTTGTTATATTTTCAATTTTATCAATAATTATAGAACAGTTCTTTAAGTTAATTATATTGTCTACTATGTCATTTTGTAAATTTTTTGCTTTATATACTTGAGCTTCAGGTAAAATATACTGAGCTAATGATTTTTTTCCAACTCCTTGATCTCCTGAAATAAGAGCATTTACTTCTACACTTTGTAGAAGATGTGCAGAGTTTAGAATCTCTTTAGAATTTTTTGATACTGCTATATATTCATGCATTAGTTACCTTTGTTTTCAACTATGTGTTAATTATAACACACTGTATATAAATATTGTGTATATAAAATATACAAAACACTAATTTTTTAAACATGCAATAATTTTATAGGCCAACTACAAAATATTATTCTTTTTCTTACATTTAATAATAAGCCTAAAAATAAGCTATTTATAAGCAATAAAAAAGATATTTTTTAAAGTTGTATAATAAATATACAGAATTAGTGAATAAAAAAAACTATTCTCTGATAAAATTTTCAGTATAAAATCTTTTAAAGGAAGAGAATGGAAAATTTTAATGACTTAAAATACATATTAGATGGATTCTTATTTGTATTTTCTGGTGTATTAGTAATGTGGATGGCAGCTGGGTTTGCTATGTTGGAAGCTGGTTTGACTAGATCTAAGAATAATGCAACTGTTTTAACTAAGAATATTGCATTGTTCTCTATTTCTTGTATTATGTATTATTTTGTTGGGTATAACTTAATGTATGGAGATGGAAGTTCATTTATGGGTAGTTTATCTACTATAAGTATGACTAATGCTGCAGATGCTTCTTATCCAGCAGCTGCAGATTTTTTCTTTCAAGTAATGTTCGTAGCAACTGCAGCATCAGTTATTTCTGGAACTATTGCTGAAAGAATGAAGTTATGGCCATTTTTAATTTTTGTTGTTATTTTAAGTGGTGTTATTTATCCAATTCAAGGTCATTGGACTTGGGGTGGAACTGAACTAGGTGGTTTAATATCTGGTTTTTCTGATTTCGCAGGTTCTACTATTGTACATAGTGTTGGTGGATGGGCTGCTCTTGCTGGTGTTTTAATCTTAGGAGCAAGAAAAGGAAAATATGGTAAAGATGGTAAAGTAAGACCAATCCCTGGTTCAAATCTTACCTTAGCTACTTTAGGTACATTCATTTTATGGATGGGTTGGTTTGGATTTAATGGTGGTTCTCAATTGGCTTTAGGAAGTAAAGCTGATATTGATGGAATTGCTTTAGTTGTTGCTGATACAAATATGGCAGCTTGTGCTGGTGCAGTTATGGCGGCCTTATTAACTCAGTTCCTTTATAAGAAAGTTGATTTAACAATGGTATTAAATGGAGCTTTAGCTGGTTTGGTATCGGTTACAGCAGGTCCTGATTTAGGAATGATGATTTCATTTATTGAAGGTTTAGTTGGTGGAGCATTAGTTGTAATAGCAGTACCATTTTTTGATAAATTAAGAATTGATGATCCTGTTGGAGCTTTATCTGTTCACTTAGTTGCAGGTATTTGGGGAACTCTTGCTGTTGGTATCTTTAATCCTGAAGTTACAATCCTTGCACAACTTAAAGGTATAGTTGTTATTGGAGCATTTGTATTTATTGTTTCATTTATTGTATGGAAAGTTTTAGATATGGTTGTTGGATTAAGAGTAGATGAAGAGACTGAAATTACTGGTCTTGATATTCATGAAACAGGATTAGAGTGTTATCCTGAGTTTAAAAAAGCTTAATAGTAAGTAAATAGGATTAAATTATGAAAAAAATAGAAGCAATTATTAAACCATTTAAACTTGAAGATGTAAAAGATGCTCTAGTAGAAAGTGGTATATCTGGTATGACTGTGTCTGATGTTAAAGGATATGGTAGACAACAAGGTCATTCAGAATTGTATAGAGGTGCTGAATATGTAGTTGATTTTTTAGCAAAAATTAAAATAGAAGTAATAATTAATGACGAAGATGTAGATTCTACTGTTTCAGTTATTGTTGAAGCAGCAAAAACAGGAAAAATTGGTGATGGTAAAATATTTGTCACATCAGTTGAAGATGTTATTAGAATTAGAACTGAACAAAGAGGTTCTGAAGCAGTATAACATTTAATATTAGAGGAGATTATATTTCCTCTAATATAAAACTTAGCTAATTGTATATAAAATATACAAGTAGGCACTATCTTAAACTCTTATAAATATATATAATGCTTTTTGAATAAAAAAAGAGGATTAAATATGGATTTACAATCAGTTAGTTACGTTATCGATACATTTTTTGCAATCTTTGCAATGACGTTAATTATTTTTATGGTACCAGGCTTTGCAATGCTTGAAGCAGGATTAGTTAGAACTAAAAATGTTTCTTCTGTGTTAATGGTTAATACAATGATTTATGCTATTGCTTCATTAGCATTTTTATTAATAGGTTACTCAATTGCATTTGGTGACTTTGGAAGTGATACAATGTCTAAATGGGCTGCATTCCTTTTTCAAATGGCATTTGTTGGAAAAGTAATTAATATTATGTCTGGTGGAGTAAGTGAAAGAGCAAAAGTTTTACCTTTAGCATTATTTACAATTATTATGGCTGGAATAATTTATCCTACTGTCGTAAATTGGTCTTGGGGCGCTGACATGCTTGAAAGCACTTTTCTTGATATATCAATGTATGATTTAGCAGGTTCTACTGTTATTCATAGTACTGGTGGATGGGCTTTATTAGCTGCAATATTAATTATTGGTTCAAGAAGTGGAAGATACCTAAAAGATGGTGGAGTTAGAGTAATACCAGCTTCTAATATTCCTTTAGTTACTTTAGGTGCTTTTCTTTTATGGATTGGTTGGTTTGGATTTAATGGTGGTTCAGTTGGTTCAATTGCTTCAAAAGAGTCTGCTGATGCAGTTGCTTTAACAATTATGAATACTAATACAGCAGGACTTGCAGGTGCAATTATTGTTGGGGCTTTTATGTATTTCAGATATAAAAAACTTGATATTACTATGGTTTTAAATGGTGCATTAGGTGGATTAGTAGCTATTACAGCAGGACCTGATTTATATGATATTTATACTCCAATTTTAATAGGTTCTATTGGTGGGGCAATTGTAGTGTTTGGTGTTTCTTTCTTTGATAAATTAAGAATTGATGATCCAGTTGGAGCATTATCAGTACATTTATTAAATGGTATATGGGGTACTTTAGCAGTTGGTATTTTTGCTGCAAATGGAGATGATATTACATTAATGGGACAATTAAAAGGTGTTGTAATCGTTGCAATATTTGCTTTTGTATCTTCTTACATAGTTTTATTTATAATCAATAAAATAATGCCGCTAAGAGCTAATAGAGATGAAGAACTTCAAGGTCTAGATGTTGAAGAATGTGGTCTTGAAGCGTATCCTGAATTTAAGCGAGCATTCTAAAACTATTTGTAATAATGTAAGTATATATAGATAAATTTAAATAAATTTAGTTAAAATAAATGAATTAAAAAAAGGATTAAAATTGAAAAAAATTGAAGCAGTTATTAAACCATTTAAATTAGAAGATGTAAAAGATGCTTTAACAGAAGCTGGAATTACAGGAATGACAGTATCTGATGTAAAGGGTTATGGTCGACAACAAGGGCACTCTGAATTATATAGAGGAGCTGAATATGTTGTAGATTTTTTACCAAAAATTAAATTAGAATTAATTGTTGCTGAAGAAAGTGTTGACTCTACAATTGAATTAATTATTAACTCTGCTAAAACTGGTAAAATTGGTGATGGTAAGATATTTGTTTCTTCTATTGACAAAACTGTAAGAATTAGAACAGGGGAAGAAGACGAGGACGCAATATAATATGCAAAGTTTTGTTATAAATTCAGCTTTAGATATGCATCTTCACTTACGTGATGAAGATATGTTAAAATTAGTTGCTCCTTTAACTTCTAATACATTCTCAGGTGCTTTAATTATGCCAAATTTAGTTCCTCCAATTACAACTAAAGAAGCATTACTATCATATAAAGAAAGAATAAAAGAGGCTACAAAAGAAGATTTATTTGATGCACATTTAACTTTATTTTTTCAAAATAATTATTCTTATGAGTTTTTAAATGATATTAAAAATGACATTATTGCAATAAAACTTTATCCAGCAGGAATTACTACTAATTCTGATACTGGTGTAGCTTCAATGGATGTTGAAAATTTAAGACCAACTTTAGAATCTATGAGTAAATTAGGTATTCCTTTATGTATTCATGGCGAGACTAATGGTTTTGTAATGGATAGAGAAGCTGAATTTATGCCTATTTATGAATCTATAGCAAAAGCCTTTCCTGATTTAAAAATAATTATGGAACATATTACTACAAAAGATGCAATTGAGCTTTTAGATAAATATGACAATTTACATGCAACTGTAACATTACATCATCTATTAATTACTTTAGATGATGTTGCAGGAGGAATGTTAAATCCTCATCTTTTTTGTAAACCAATTGCAAAAAGACCAAGAGATAAAAGAGCTTTATTAAAAGCAGCTCTTAAAGCTCATCCAAAACTTATGTTTGGTTCTGATTCTGCTCCTCATCCTAAACATAAAAAAGAAGCCTGTGGATGTGCAGCTGGAGTATTTACTTCTCCAATTGCACTACAGGTTTTAACTCAACTTTTTGAAGAGCATAATTGTTTGGATAATCTAAATTCTTTTATATCTTTAAATGCACAAAAAATTTATAATCTTAGTCCAAAAACTAAAATGATTAAATTAATTAAAAAAGATTTTGTAGTTCCTGAAATTTATGAATACAATAACGAAAATGTAGTTCCTATGTATGCAGGTGAAAAATTATCATGGAGTTTAGTAGATTAAATTATAATAGAAAGAGGTAAATTAAAAACCACCTCTTTCTTTTAAAAGTCTTTTAATATTTTGATTAGATTCTTTAGATTTTTCTATTCTCTCTTCTCTCATTACTCTTAAAGCTTCTAAGGTTTCTTGTTTTTCATGGTCAATATTAGCTTGAATTTGAATAGCTTTTCTATTATTTGAGATACCAGAGACTCCAACAAATTTCTCCGTATTATTAATATAAATTTTTGAAGATGAAGAATTGGCATTTTTATTAAAAACTATTATATCTTCTTCTTTTAAATCAAGAAGTTCCGATACATTTAGTTCTGTTTCAGCCATTATAGCTTCGATATTCATTTTAGCTCCAGAGATTAATGCAGTGATATCTTTTTTTCTACTTGCTTTTTTATTTTTACCTTCATTAAACATTTTTTCAACAATTTTATTTAATAAGGGTTCTATATATGATATTGGATAACAAATTGACAGAAATCCAGATTCTTCATCTATTGTAATTTCAAGAACAACTAAAAGTACAATTTCATGATCTGATATAATTTGAATTGCATTAGCATTTGTGTCTCTTGATTCTATTTTAAAGTTTAAAGTTGATACTTCATCCCAAGATTTATATAAATGTTTTACAAACATTTGATAAAAGTGATCAAAAATTTCAACCTCAATTTCAGTTAATTCTCTATCAAGGTTATCACTAGCTGCAACTGCTCCACTTCCTAATAATTCAGCAATAATTTTATGAGATATACCTGGGTTACATTCTATTACTATTCTACCTTCAAGAGGTTTTATTGATAAAGTATTTAAAGAGGTTAATTGAGGAATTGAAAGTATAAACTCACCATAAGTCATCTGCTCAATTGAATAAAGTTTTATATCAACTATTTTTCTAAGCATTGCAGATAAATCAGTAATTAAATCTCTTAACATTTTATCATGAAGTGTTGAGAAGGCTTTAAATTGCTCATTAGAAATTCTATTTGGTTTTTTAAAATCATATATAGAATAGTTTTTTTCTTTGGATACTATTTGTTCTTCAACCTGAGTATCAATCTCTTCTCCAGCTTCAGCAATGTCTAAAAGTGCATCAATTTCATCTTGACTTAAAAATTCTGCCATATTATCCTCTTATTTCCAGTTCAACATCAATTGCGCCCATCTCTTTTATCATTTTAATAGTATCAATTATATCAGTTATTGGTAATTTCATAACTTTCATTGCTCTTACTAAATCGGAGATTGTTGGGGTTTGTTTTGTATTTATTAGCGTATTATCAATATTGACTGCGACAGGCTTGTTATCCAATTTTACGTCATCTCCAATATCTTTACCTTTGTTAATGCTCTTATCATCCCACTGCATATTTTGTAGATTAGTTTTTTTAATTCTAATTGTAAAATTTTCTCTTGCAACTGTAATTGGATCAATTTGAATGTTAGCTCCCATAATGATTGTTTCTCTATTGATATCTATAATTATTTTTTTCTTAAAATTAGAATCAAGTTCTATATCTTGAATATCTGAAATAAATTTAACTATTGAGGTTTGATTAGGTTTCTTAATCTCAATTGTTCTTGTATCAGTAGCCATTGCTAAATTCATATTAAATTTTTCGTTTATCTTTTTTTCTATTAAGTAAGCTTGTTTCGCGTCATTTTTAAATAAACTTAATTTTATAGAATCTTCATTTTTAAGTGAATATTCAACTTCATTTTCAATTGTTGCACCTTCATAAATAAAACCAGTTGTAGTATTTTTTGAATCAGCTACAATTGTACCTTGGGCAAGTGCGTATACTTCACCATCTACAGCTTTTAATTGAGTTAATAAAAGTTCTCCATGGTCAATAGATTTAGAATCTCCAATAGCTGATATTTTAACTTTAATTTTGTCACCTTGTCTAGCAAAAGCTGGTAATTCAGCTGTTACCATAACAGCAGCTATATTTTTTGATTTAATTGATGATGTTGGAATTTTTATATAAGAATTTCTTAAAAGATTTTGTAAAGATTGCATAGTAAATTGAGATTTATCACCTGTACCCGCAAGTCCTACAACTAATCCATAACCAATTAATTGGTTATTTCTAATTCCTACGATATTTGATACATCTTTTATAGTCTGAGCATAACTTGTAAAAAATATAAAAAATATGAGCATAAAAAATTTCAATACAGCACCTTATGTATAATTCCTGATAGTTTATCTAAAATTTTATAAAAAAAAGGTATAATTTTTATTAAAATAATTTTAGGGTTGTCTTTTGATTATATATATTTATGGAAGTACAGACTTCAAAAAAGATATTCACGACGTATTAAATCATTCTAGTGTCAAATTGAGATTAGAAGAGCATGGTGAAATCAAAGACTTACAAACTGTTGAAGAGTTAAAGAATGCAATTTTAGATAATCCCAATCATATGTATTTAATTGAAGATTCTAAAATATTAAAGAAAAACTCTTTAAATCAGAAAATAAAGTTTTTACAGCCAAAAGATGGAATAGAACAGGAATACTTATTAGATCACGGTATTGGTGATGTCTCAGTTGAATCTTTAGATGAATTATCTAAGCATATTATAAAAAAATTGCAAGAAACTATTGATGAAGAGGAAGAATCCACTGAAATACAAAATTCAATAGTTGAAATCATTGAAGATGCTTATGAAAGTGTAGAAGAAAAATCTTATGTAAAACTAGATGATGAATTAAGTTCATTATTATCACATGTTGATGATTCTGATGATGAACAAGGTTTAGACTTCGAAGAGGCAATAGATGATGATAAATTATTAAATGAATCTTTAAATGAATTTGATTCTTTAAAAGATTTGAATTTTGACCAAGATTTAGCTACTATTGAAGTAGCAGAAGAAAAAGAAAATAATTTAGAGATAAAGTCTCAAGGAGAAATAATGGCGGATGAATTTTCAGAATTTGATACTTTAAATGAAAATGATATTTTAGCAGCATTAGATGGATTAGATATTGGTGATTCTACATCTTCGAATAACTCTAATGAACAAAATAATAATAAATCTTCTAATGATAATAATAGTGTTAATATAAACGGTTCAAATGTTGATGAGATAGCTCAAATAATTTCTAAACTACTTAACAATAAGACTTTGGAGATAACAATAAAAGTAAAAGAGTAGTATGGATTTAATTGCAATTGCTGAAAATACAGTAAAAATTATTTTGATTTTAGGTTTACCATCTTTAATTGTGAGCATGGTTATTGGTTTAATTATTTCAGTGTTTCAAGCGGTAACACAGGTTTCTGATGCTTCCTTATCATTTGTTCCTAAAGTAATTATTGTTTCAGTTTTTATATTAATATCATTACCTTGGGTTGGTGAACATATTCAAACGTATACGAAAGATTTATGGGATTTAATTTTAGTATTTGGGAAATAATATGATTGATAAATTATATAAATTAAAAAAAATGCAAACAGAACAAAAACTTATGCAAAAAGGACAACTTATTGCAAAAGTTAATAATATTGATGAAGAAATTGCGCTTACTAAAGATAAAATCAAAACAACTAGTGTCCAAAAACATGGAGCTATATCTGATTTTGCAGTATTAGCTATACATAAAAATACTATGAAATTACATATTGCAAAATTGGATATCGAAAAAAATAAGTTAAATGAAGAAATTAATTATATAATAAAAGAAATAGTAGAACTTCAAAAACAGACGGAACAATATGGATATATTGTAGAAGAACAAAAACAAGAAGAAATTAGAAAATTATTAGCTCTTGAAGAAGAAGCGTCAAGTGAATATATTCAAAGCAAATATATAAATGGATAAAAGGAGAATTTTTGATAAGAGTTTTTATTGTTTTTTTATTTAGTATAAACTTATTACTAGGATTAGAAGAAGATAAAGTAAGCAGTGCGGCATTAGTCAAAGAAAAAATTGAGGTTCAAGAATTAAAGAAACAACTAAATATTTTTTATAATAAAAAAGAAAAAGAGTATCAATTAAGAAAAAAAGAGTTAGAATCAATTCTAGCAACTATAGAAAAAGAAAAACAAGAAATTAAAGATTTACGTGATAATAATATTAGTTTATTAAAAGATATTAAAGGTGAAGTTGAAAGTAAAACATCGAAAATATACAATAAAATGAAACCTAAAATAGCTGCAGGAATATTTAATCAGATGATAATTGATGGTAAGATTGAAGATGTTTTTGATATAATATTAAGATTAAAAGAAAAAAATGTAACATTATTGATGAAATATTTAAGTCCCAAGAGTGCCTCTTTGATAACACAAATGCTCAAAGACTATAAAGTAAATAATAATTAAAATTAAGGGTAATTAATGGCTGAAGAAGAAAATAGTGGAGAAGTAAATCAACAACCAAGTGGTGGAGGAAAGGCTATGATGATAGTACTAATTGTACTAATTGTAGTATTATTAGTCGTTGTTGGAGGTCTTGGTTATTTTTTATATTCAAAAGGTGTTTTATCTGATAAACCAGCTGATCAACAACAAGAAGAAGTTCAAAAAAAAGAAGTAAAAAAATCTGCACAAATGTATAAAGCTGCAATTAATGATTTAGTATTAAATATTACTAATACTAAAGGAAGAGAAAAATTAATGAAGCTATCTTTTTCTCTTAAAAGTGTAGAGCCTACAATTATGGCAATAGTAGAAGAATTTAAACCTGAAATAGTTGATATTGTAATAGCTCAAATTAGTGCTAGAAGTTCAGAAGAACTATTAACTGTGGGTGGAAAAGCATTATTAAAAGAGGAATTATTAGGAGAAATAAACATTGTTATCAATGAAATGACTGCTAATAATGAAGAGATAAGTAAAGATAATATTAAGAAAATTTTATTCACTACTTTTGTGATAAAATAACAATATGATAGTTGCTGTTAAAAATAACAAAAAAAGATTTTTTATTAAAATAGCTTCATTACTTGCTGTGTTTTTAATGTTTGTCTCTTATTATTTTTACATGAGTAATGAATTTTCAAATAGACAAATTAAACAAGAAAAAATAAAACTTAAGCAAAAGAAAGAAAATGCAAAATTAGAACGAGATAAAAAAATTGAAAGAATTATTTATCGTGAAATTGAAACAGCAGTTGATTTAATTGGGCAAAAACATATTTTAGAAGTAAAAATAATTCTAGATAGAGCTTTAATTATAGTTGAACAAGAAACTAATTTAGATGCATTAAAAGTTAGATATGGAAGTAT
The DNA here is from genome assembly GCA_024228275.1 of Arcobacter sp. GTDB lineage: Bacteria > Campylobacterota > Campylobacteria > Campylobacterales > Arcobacteraceae > Halarcobacter. The sequence continues at coordinate 40,585 of JAAETO010000112.1, read as the reverse complement.
GGCATTAATAAAAAAAGATGTTCAAGATACTAAAATAGCAATAGATTTAAAATATATTATTGAGAGTAAGTATAATGAAAAGTAGTATTTTTATTTTGTTTATATTATTTATTTTTACTGCTTGCGTTAATGAGCAAAATATAGAATTTCAAAAACCTAAGTTGCAAGTTCCAAAGAAAATACCAATAGTAAAAAAGAAAAAAGGTTCTTTATATTCGTTAAAGGGACCATCTTTATTTGCAGATAAAAAAGATTTACAAGTTGGAGATATTATTCAAGTAAGAATTAGTGAAAGTTTATCTTCAAATACTAATAATAAAAGAGAAACTGGAGCCTCTAGAACAAATAGCTTAGGTGGAGGAGTATTCGCTGCTGGCACTGTTGGTGGGAAAGCCTCACAAATTGCAGAAAAATTAAACCCTATTACTAATTTAGGGTTTAGTACAAATACTACTACTGCAAATAATGGAGAAGTTAAAACAAAACTTAGTGAAACTTTTTCAACGAATGTATCAGCTATTATTGAAGAAACTTATCAAAATGGTAATTATTATATTAAAGGTTTTAAAGAGATGTTAATTGATGGGCAAAAACAATCTCTAGTATTAACAGGAGTTATTAGACCTTATGATATAAGTTCTGATAATGCTATTTCTTCATCACAAATAGCAAACTTAAAAATATTATATCAAAAAAATGGAGAGGAAGAAGACGTACTACATGTCCCTTGGGGATTAAGTATTATACAAAAATTTTGGCCTTTTTAATCTAATTTTAAGAAATGTAATGTAATAATTACATATGTTATCATAAGGAGTATATATGATAAAATCATTGAATGTAGCTAAAAGTGGTCTTGATGCTGCAAAACTTTCTGTAGAAAATATTTCAAATAATATAGCTAACGAAAATACTCCTGGATATAAAAAAAGAGTAGTTCAATTAAGTGAATTAGAACTAATCGACGGAAGAATGACAGGTCGTGGCGTTCGTGCCGATACAGCTTATAGAATTACATCTCAATATATGTATGATAATATGATGAAAGAAAATAGTAAAGCTAATTATCTTAATGAGATTTCGTCAATTACTGGTAATATAGAAACAATGTTTCAAGAAAGTGATCAAAGCGGTTTTTCTAATGATATTGATAGATATTTTCAAGCAATTGAAGACTTAAGAACTAACCCTAATTCTGAGATTTATAGAACAACTTTTAAAAACCAAGGGAAAGTTGTAGTTGACTCTTTACAGAATCTTTATTCTAATATAGAAAAACAAGAAGAACTTACTCAAATATCATTAAGTCAAAATGTTCAAAAAATAAATACTTTAGTAAATGAAATAGGGTCACTTAATCAACAGCTTGGACAACATAAACTTGCTTCAAATGATTTACTTGATAAAAGAGATCAGTTGGAAAAAGAGTTATCAGAATATGTAAATATAGAGGTAGATAGAAGTAATAATGAATATACTTTAAAAGTTGGTGGAGCAATTGCTGTTAGATTTAATACAAATATTAGGGCAATTGAATTAGTTGAAGATGATACTGCGCAAATTGATAGATTCTCAATTGCTAATGAAAACAATGACATTTTTGATCAAATCAAAAATGTTCAAGCAGAAGATGGAACTATTAGTTCACGAACATTTTTATCTGGAGATATAGTAAATTACAAATTTAATAATGAACATGAAGTATCTGTAACGATAGGAGAAGCTGTTTATGAAGCTGATGGAGTTACTCAAGTTGACATAAATAATGATGGATTTCTAAATGCAGCTGATAATGTTGATACTAGTAATTTAATAAGAGCTTTAGCTTATAAAATTAATCATCATTCAGGAATGTCTGAATCAGTAACGGCGTACAATGGTAACTATGCTTTAGACTCAGATGGTAATAAAGTTGATAATGTAGGTTCAGATAAATTTTTATTAGTAGAGTCAAATTTAACTGGTGAAGAATCTTCTTTTGAAGGTAGAATATCTATTTCAAGAAAAGAAGATAATGTTTATAGAAATTCTAGTGATATTGATGGAACAGATGTAGTAGATTCATCAAACGGAACTATAAATGTTAATTATAAAGGTACAGACAAGATATTTAATGTAACTGGTGGTGTAACAACATATAATGATTTAGCGGCCGCAATAAATGCTGATGGAGATTTAAATGCTAGTATAATTCAAGGTAGATTAGTAATAGATGCCTCTGATGGAGTGACACCCTTGACAATCACTGATGGATTAATTAATAAAATTGGTTTTGAAAGTATTGATAATGAAACAGTTGTTAACAATGAATACCAAAGTCAAGAAGCTGAAAATAAAATGTATTTATCAGTATTTGATAGTGAAGTAAAAGTAAGTTCTGGAAGTATAAAAGCTCAAATTGAGAATTTAACTACAACTTCTGCAAATAATAAACTAGTAGATTATAAAAATAAACTTGATGACTTTGCAGGAACTTTAAGTGATTTATATGATAAATTTGTAAAAACTGATCTTGATGAGTATGAATACGGTCATGTGGCTAGTGATGAGTATAATGGAATTGAAAAGATTATAAATATTAATTTATTCAGTGGTTCAGACGTAAAATCTTTACAATTTAATCAAAATGCTGTAAATGATTTAGTTCAAAGTGATTTGGATTATATGGCTAAAATTCAATGGAAAAAAGATATAGGTTTTGATGGTAAAGCTCAAGATGGAAAAAATATTTATGCAACGTCATTTTCAGAATTTTATCAAGAAGTTAGAGTCAATATCTCATCTGATAAAGAGAGTAATGATTTTCTTTTAGAAGCACAAGAGACGGTACAACAATCTTTACAATCTAGTTATGATCAATTAACAAAAGTTGATAATGATGAAGAGATGGTGAATTTAATTAAATATCAAGCAGCATATACTGCAAATGCAAAAATAATTACAGTTGTAGATGAAATGCTTCAAACATTGTTAGGTATTAAATAAATAGGAGTAAGTTATGGCTGAAGGTGTATTAGGTTTAGGAACAGGAGCTTCTTCATTAAATGGTGAATTAATTGAAAAATTAAAAGAAGCAGAAAGATCGTCTGCTGTAACTCCTATTGAAAATAATATTGAAAAAATAACTGGAGAAGATGGAGAGTCAGCAAAAATTGCAGAAATAATTGCTAAAGCAAATGAACTGCTAGAAACAATAAAACCTTTTGATTTATTTATAAGTGGAGGAGAAAATGCATTTGATAATAAAACGGCAAATGTAACTGGAACTTCAGCTGTTTTTGATGCAGTAGATGCTGGAAGTATAAGTGAAGGTACTACATCAGTTAATATTTCGCAACTTGCGCAAAGAGATGTGCATCAAAGTACTACTTTTTCAGATCCCGCAGCTAATGTATCTTCTGGATCTGGAGACATGATTACTTTGGATCAAAGTGGAAGACCTGTATATCAAAGTAATATAACTGTTAGTGCAGATGATATAGTAGATTCAAGTGGAGGAGACATTACAATTGATGGAACAGATTTTACTGTAACTACAGATATGACTTATTCGCAATTAGCTACTTTAATTAATAATAATGAGAATTTCAATGCAAAAATTACAAGTTTTGGAAGATTATCCATTACCAATTCGGATGAAAAATCAACACTTACTATTAGTGATACTTTAACTACGGATATCGGGCTTTCTAGAGGAGAAAAGTACTCAACTAAAGATATAACTTATGAAAAATTAGCTTCAAATATTAATTCAAATAGTAATTATAGAGCAAGTATTGAAAATGTAAGTGGAGACTCAAATAGATTAGTTTTAAAAAGTATTGATTCAGGTTTAGAAAATAAAATTACTATAAGTCAAACCGGAGTTGATTTAGGTTTTTCAAATACTGTAGCGGCACAAAATCTTGAAGCTACAGTTGATGGTATATCATATAATGTAGCTTCAAATATACTAATTGTTGATGGTGGATTAAAAATAACAGCAGTTGAAACAAATGAAGTTGGAGAATATTCAACTATTTCTGTTAATAAAGATACAACAACTATTGAACCTTTGTTACAAAAATTTGTTACTTCATATAATGAATTAGTAGCTCTTGTAGATGAAGAGTTATATTCTTCAGAAAGTAATATAGAAGACAAATCTACATTAAGAGATATGATGTCTAGTATAAAAGATAAAATTTTTGCTTCATATGGTACAAATGATGATTTAAATATATTTAATTTTGGTTTTGAAATTAATAAAAGTGGCGTTTTAACGTTAGATTCTGAAAAATTTAATTCGGCGACTGAAACAGATCTTCAAAGTTTAAAGTCCTTATTTATCGGAGTAGCAGAAGATAGAGGATTAGGAACTGTATTAAAAGATTATGTCGATTCTTTAGATTCTTTTGATGGCTTACTAAGTGCATATGAAACTAATATTAATAGTAGAAAAGATGCTTTAGAAGAAGAAAAAGAAAAAGCTATAGAGACTTTAGATAATAAATATGCATTATTAGCTCAACAATTTGCAGCATACGGAACAATTATAAATCAATTTGAATCACAATTTGCCGGCTTAAAATTAATGATAGAACAATCTGTTGCAAGTGGACAATAATTTTTTAAATCATATTTTTATATTGAATTTTATTTTATAACTTCTTTAAGTAAAGATATAATATACTTAAACTTTACATGAATAAATGGAGTTAATGTATGGGAATTGAAGCATATCAACAACAAAATGCAGTATCAGATGATCCTTATTTATTGATATTAAAGCTTTATGAAGGTTTATTAAAATATCTTTCTTTTGTCAAAGATGCAATGGAAAATGGAGATGTAGAATCTAAGTTTACTTACATAAATAAAGCTGTAGCAATTTTCGATGAATTAAGAAATGTACTTGATTTTGATGGGGGAGATGTGTCTTATTATTTAGATGGTTTATATTTATTCCAAATTGAGACTTTATTTAGTGCTGGTATTAATGATAATATAAATTCAATTAATCAAGTTATTAAAGTAGTACAAGGTTTAATAGACGCATGGAAAGAAGAGACAGGTCTTTAAAAGCTCTAGATGAATTAATATATATTGATTCTCTAGACTCTTATGAACGAGCTGATGCGCTCGTAAACTGGCATAATAAATATTTATCAAATAATGATATTAATCAATTGGATTTAGAGTTAGAAGACTTAAAAAACTTACTAGAACTTTTTTATAAAAACATAGAATTTCTTAAAAAACATAAAGAAGAAACTAGAAAAGAAATGATTGATAACAAAAAAATGCAAAAATTTTTATCTAATTAATCTATTATTTTTATAATATCACTTATTAGATTATTTATATATATATAAACTCTGATATTTTTTGGAATATTATGTATTCTACATTTTTCTTTAAATTTTTTGTTAAGTGTTTCAATTTTGTATGGAGCAATAAAAATATAATTCTTAGTTAGGTTAACTGATATTTTGTGAGAAATAACAATTTCTTTTTGTTTTAAAATTTCAATTCTTTGAGCCTTTGATAATAAAATACCTCTTTTTTTTAAACTTTTATCTATAACTCTTATATTTATATTATTATCATCGTTTATTTTAAATATTTCTAATTCTTTTTCATCATATACTAGATTATTATTAATATTTAAAGAGTCTAAATCATTTTGTAGATATATAAAGCTATTTTTTATTCCATGCTTATATTCACTTAATAATCTATTTGAAAAGTTCTTTCTAAAATAGTTCCGTTTATATTTTTCATCTAGGTTTGTTTCATCTATAAAATATTTGATATTATTTTTGTTTAAGTAGCTTTCTAGTTCGTCTTTAGATATATTAATTAAAGGCCTGTAAATTGTATAATTAAGTTTTTTAGAAAATTCTTCAAATGATATTATCTCTGCAATTCCTGCACCTTTACATAATTGCATTAAAAACCATTCTAGTTTATCATTTAATTGATGTGCAGTGATTAGGGTATCATAAGAGTGCTCATTTATGATATTATCAAAAAAATCATATCTTATATCTCTAGCTTTTTTTTCAAAATTTGAAGTAGAATCTAAAGTAGTACTTTTTAAGAAAAGTTTTTTATCATATTTTATTGATAGCTCTCTTGCATATTCAACTTCTTCTTTAGATTGTTCTCTTACATTGTAATCAACCATAGCTATATCGAAATCTATGTTATTTTCAAGTAATAAAAAGAAGAGTGCACTAGAATCAATACCTGCAGAAAATGCTAAAAGATTTTTATTACTATTGATTTTAGTGATTTCTAGATTCATTCTATTTAATTACTGTTGCAAGTAATTTGTCTCCAACTAGTTCTGTTGTACGAACAGTATATATCTTACCAAATTGTAATTGCTCTTGATTCTCTTCTTCAAAAAGTTCATTATCATTTATATATATCTCGCCGTCAATATCAGGTGCCCACGTTGTTTTTCTTGCACTTAATAAATATTCATGTTCTTGACTCTCTCCATCAATATAAACATCAAAAGTTTTTCCTACTTCTTTTTCTAATGATTCTTGAGTAATCTTTGAAATTATTTCTCCTAATATTTCTGCTCTTGCATCAATAATATCTTGAGGTACTTTATCTAACCTATCATAAGCTGAAGTCCCTTCTTCATCAGAATAAGAGAATACATTTGCTCTATCAAATTTATATTCACTTAGATATTTACATAATTCCTCAAAATCTTCTTGCGTTTCACCTGGATGACCTACAATAAAGGTAGATCTTACAAAAGAGTTTGGTACATTCTTCATTGCATCCATTAACTCTTTTAATTTATCAACACCTTTTCCTCTTTTCATTATTTTTAAAACATTTGAAGATATATGTTGAAGCGGCATATCAAAATAGTTTTCGAAAATATTAGATTTTTTAATTTTTTCGATTAAACTTAATTCCGTTGTAGAAGGATAAAGATATAATATTCTAGCAGTTTTAATACCTTCAATAATGCTAACTTGTTCAACTAGTTGTTCTAAACCATTATTAATTCCCAAATCTCTTAAAAAAGACGAAGAATCTTGAGATACAAAAGAGAAGTCAGTATAACCACTTTTTATTAAGTTTTTTACTTCTTTAATTAAAGACTCTAAAGTTCTTGAATGAAGTTTTCCTTTAAATGCTGGAATTGCGCAAAAAGAACAGGCTTGATTACAGCCTTCACTTAATTTTATATAAGCGTGATATGAAGAACCTGTAATAACTCTATCATTTTGCTCATTTAATAAAAATACTTCATCAGTAAATGCACTTCTTTTTTCATTTACAAGTTGATCAATTTTATCATAGTCTCCAACTCCTGTAAAGATATCAATTTCAGGTAACTCTTTTTGTAACTCTTCTTTGTATCTTTCACTTAAACAACCAGCCATAACTAGAACTGATTCATCTTTTCTTTCATCATGTAAATTTAAAATAGTATTAATACTCTCTTCTTTTGCACTATCAATAAATCCACATGTATTTACTATAATCACATCAGCCATTGAAGCATCATCAATTATTTCATAATCTTTTAGTTTTCCTAGCATAATCTCAGAATCAACAAGATTCTTCGTACATCCTAAAGATACTAAATGTAATGATTTTGTAGGTTTCTGTTCACTAAATTTCATCTATTTCCTATAAGTTTTTTCGCAATTTTAACATAAAGTTCGATTAAAGCCAAATATTATCTAAAAGTCTAGTATTTCCAAATCTTGCTACTATTAAAATAATGGTATTATTTAAGTCAATTTTAGAGACTTCATTAAATTCTCTATCTACAATTGCAACATACTCAACTTCTAGCTTTTGCATAATATCGTATATTTTATCTTTGATAATTTCAACATCTCTTTGTTCTTTTGCTATTAGTGTTGCTGCAGCGTATAGTGATTTTGAAATTAAAAGGGCATCTTCTCTTTGTTTTTTGTTTAAATATACATTTCTAGAACTAAGTGCTAAACCATCTGTTTCTCTTACAATTTCACAAGGTATAATGTTTATAGGTAGAAAAAAATCTTTTACCATCTGAGTTATTAAAGATAGTTGTTGGGCATCTTTTTTACCAAAATATGCATTGGTTGGAAGTACAAGTCCAAAAAGTTTAAGTACTATTTGTAATACACCGTCAAAATGACCAGGTCTACTAAAACCTTCTAAAACATAACTTGTATTTGGTGCTTTAACTTTTATTTCATTTTCTGTATACATACTCGAAATTTGAGGCATAAAAAGATAATCAACTTTACACATATTACATATTTTTTTATCTGCCTCATCTTTTCTAGGATAAGCATCCAGATCTTCTCCTGGCAAAAACTGAGTAGGATTTACAAAAATTGAGACTATTACAATTTTATTTTCTTCTCTTGCTTTTTTTATTAATGATATGTGTCCATCATGTAGTGCTCCCATTGTTGGAACAAAACCTATAGATGAGTTTATTTTTTTTCTAATATCTCTTAATTCTTCAATAGTTGTTAATATTTTCAAATATATTCCTTTATTGTATATTCAATTTTTTATTTTGTATTGTAATTAGGATTTAATTTTAATAAAATTAAATCAGCTATCATATTCCCTAAAAGTGTTAAAAAAGCACCTATAATTAATATTCCCATGATAACTGGATAATCATGACTTAAAGCACTTTGATAAAATAGTAAACCCATCCCGTCAATTGAAAATATAGATTCTAATATTACAGAACCTCCAATAATTCCTGGAAGTGAAAGTCCAAGTAGAGTTATAACAGGAGGATATAGATTTGGTAGAAGATAATATCTTAAAATTTTTTTATTATCTAGACCTCTAGAACGTGCAAAGAATATATAATCTGATTTTAATATTTCAATTGTAAGTGATCTAATATATAAAGTTAAACTTCCAATACCCCCAAAGGTAATAATACAAATGGGGAGTATTAAATGCCAGGCAAAATCTAAATAATAAGTTAAGCTTCCGTCATCACTTACAGAATGAAGTCCGGCAATAGGTAAAATTTTAAAATAAATAGAAAAAATAAGAACACAAATAAGTGCTAAATAAAATGAGGGCATAGAAAAACTAAGAAGTGATAGTTGACCTGTAAAACGGTCAAAAAAACTATCTTTATTTAAAGCAGCTTTAATTCCAAGATATAAAGAAATTATAAATATTAGTACAAGAGAGATTATGTTTATTGTTAATGTAATTGGAAGTCTAGTTAATATTTCATTTTTAACCATCTCTCCACTTGAAAAGGATATTCCAAAATCTAGTTGGATTATAGCTTGAACCCAAGAGAAAAATTGAATATATAAAGGTTTGTCTAAACCATAGATAGACTTTAGTTGTTCTACTGATTCTTTTGTAATATTTGGATTTAATTCGCCACTAGCAAAAAAAGAGTTAGGAGCAGTATTTATTGCAATAAATGATATAAGGCTTATAATAAAAAGCATAACTATTATGTACAGTATTTTTTTTAAAAGTAATCTCATAATATTTATATCTCCTTTGGCAAATTTTATAAATTTTTTTATAATTTAAATTCGTATTTTACCATTTTTTTATGTAATTTCAAGCTAGAGAAAAAAGTTTATAAATTTTAAACTATTTTGCTTATACTTTTTATATATTTTGATATTTTATAGTATACTTTTTATTGATAGATAGTTTTATAAAAATATAATAATAGGTTTTAAAATGATAGGAATTGATGTAACATCAGTAAATAGAATTAAGAAAATGCATGATAAATTTGGAGAACGTGCTTACAAGCGTTTTTTAGACGAAGAGGAAATAGCTTTAGTTAAAAAAGTTGAAACAGCTGCAGGTTTTTGGGCGGCTAAAGAAGCAGCTAGTAAAGCTATTGGAACTGGTATTGGAAAAGAGTGTGCTTTTCATGATATAAAAATCAAAAAATCAAAAAAAGGTGCTCCTAAATTAAAATATACTAAAAAAATAAGAAAAAAATATAATATTAAAAAAACATTTTTATCAATCACACATGATGAAGGGCTAGCGATTGCAGTAGTAAATAATGTATTAAAAGTTTAGTATTTTATTTACTTAAATATCTTTCTAAAATAATTTTTGCAGCTAAGGAATCAACTCTTCCATCTCTCTTGTATTTTATATTACCTTTCATAAGCTCTTCTGCTTCAATTGAACTCATATTCTCTTCTTGCATTTCAAAAGGGATTTTTAACTCTAAAAGTTTTATAAAGTGTTCGATTCTTTTTTGCATATCTGGACTTGCACTAGGACATCCTATAATTAATTTTTCAATTTCCCATTCATTTAAAAAAGAATTTACATCTTTTGCTGCTTGATTTCTATTTTTTCTTAAAATTGCATTTTGTGGAGTTACAATATCACCTGTAAGATTTATAGCAATACCAATTCTTTTTAGTCCTATATCTATTGAAGCTAATTTCAAACAGATTCCTTTAGTAAGTTTTAGGTACTATTATAGCCTTAAAAGAATAAAACTAGGAATATATGTATGAAATTAGCTGTTTTTGATTTTGATTCGACACTTATGGATGGAGAAACTATTGATTTTTTAGCCAAACCATTAGGTTTAGAAGAAAAGGTTGCCAGTATTACTGAAAAAGCGATGGCAGGAGAATTAGATTTTTTTGAATCTTTAGTTGAAAGAGTATCTTTACTAAAAGGTTTAAATTATGAACAAGCAGTAGAAATATGTAAAGACCTGCCGTTAATGCCTGGTGCTTATGATTTAGTAAAAGAATTAAAAAGACAAGATTACAAAGTAGTTTGTTTTTCAGGTGGCTTTAGAATAGGGACATCACCAGCACGACAAAAACTTGGACTCGATGCAGATTTTTCTAATATTTTACATGAAAAAAATGGTGTATTAACAGGTTTAGTAGGTGGAGATATGATGTTTGGCTTTTCAAAAGGAGACATGATACAAAGAGTTCAATCTTTATTAGGTGTTTCAAAAGAGAATACTTTAGTTGCAGGAGATGGAGCAAACGATGTTTCAATGTTTGCTTATGCAGATAAAAGAGTTGCATTTTGTGCTAAAGAGATATTAAAAAAAGAAGCTAATATTATTGTTGATACAAAAGATCTAACAAAAATAATAGAATATATATAAGGGAATATGATGAGTTTAAAAGAAGATATTAATTTTTCAATATGGTGCGATTTTATAGAAAGAGATTTTTTAGAAAACAAATTTCAAGATATTATAAAAGATGAGGTAATTCATGGAGCTACTTCAAATCCAGCTATCTTTGAATCTTCAATAACGAATTCAGTTGCATATGCGCAACAACTTCAAATGCTTAAAGCAAATGAACCAAAAATAATTTATGAAGAACTTGCAATAACAGATATTAAAAGAGCTTCTGAACTTTTAAATGATATGCATTTGGAAGACTTAAATGATGGATACATTTCTATTGAAGTTGATCCTGCATTGTGTGATAATGCTCAAGCTACTATTGAAGAGGGGATGAGATTAAATTCTCAAATAGGTTCTGATAATGTGATGATTAAAGTACCTGCAACAGAAGCTGGATATGAAGCTATGAAAGAGTTAACCTCTGTAGGTATTCATGTAAATGCCACTTTAATTTTTTCTCCAATTCAAGCAATAAAATCTGCTCAAGCATTAAATGAAGGAATAAAAGCGTCAAATAAAGATATTAAAGCAGTAGTTTCTGTATTTGTTTCAAGATTTGATAGAATGTGTGATACCGAGTTGGTTGGTAAAAATTTAGATGCATCTAAATTAGGAATTATTAATGCAACAAAATGTTATCATGAAGTTGAAAAAATTGCTAACAAAAATATAAGAACACTTTTTGCAAGTACAGGTGTAAAAGGAGATGATTTAGCTCCAAGTTATTATGTAGACAATTTAATATACCCAAATTCAATAAATACTGCACCTCTTACTACTATTGAAGATTGGATTGAACATGGTAAGAAAGAAGAGTCAAGAATTATTACAGAAGATGAGTGTGATGAATATTTTGAAATATTATCAACTAAAAAAGTTAATATGAGTGAAATATATAGTAAACTTTTAAATGACGGACTTCAAGCTTTTAAAGAGTCATTTAAAATTATGCTTACAAAATTACAACAAAACTGATAAAGGTTAAGATATGAATAATTGGAATCCTAGTAGCTGGAGAGATTTTCCTATAAAACAACAACCAACATATAAAGATTTAGAAAAATTAAAAAAAGTTGAAAAAGAACTTTCTTCGTATCCTCCTTTGATCTTTGCGGAAGAGGCTAGGAAATTAAAAGCCCAATTAGCAGATGTTTCAAAAGGAAATGCCTTTTTACTTCAGGGTGGAGATTGTGCTGAATCATTTGACGCTTTTAATGCAAATAATATTAAAGATTTATTTAAAGTAATGATGCAAATGGCAGTTGTTTTAACTTTCTCAGGTGGTTGCCCTGTTGTAAAAGTTGGTCGTGTTGCAGGACAATTTGCAAAGCCAAGATCTTCTGATTATGAAGAAGTAAATGGAATTGCCTTACCTTCATATAGAGGTGATATAATCAATAATGTAAGTTTTAATGAAAAAGATAGAACACCAAAAGCAAAAAGACTATTAAAAGCTTATAATCAAAGTGCTTCAACTCTAAACTTACTTAGAGCATTTGCAAGGGGTGGAATGGCAGACTTACAGCAAGTACATGCGTGGAATTTAGATTTTGTAAAAGATAATGCACTTGGTGAGAAATATGACCAATTAGCAAATAAAATTTCTGAAACTATGAAGTTTATGGAAGCATGTGGAATTACAGGAGATAATACAGCACAACTAAAAGAGACAATTCTTTATACTTCTCATGAAGCTTTATTATTAAATTATGAAGAAGCATTAACTAGACAAGATTCATTATCAGGAAACTGGTATGACTGTTCTGCTCATATGTTATGGATAGGTGATAGAACAAGAGATTTAGATGGTGCACATATAGAGTATTTTAAAGGTATTAATAATCCTATTGGATGTAAAGTTGGACCTTCTATGAAAGAAGATGAATTAATTAAATTAATTGATGCTTTAAACCCAGAAAATGAAGCTGGAAGACTTAACTTAATAGTTAGGATGGGACATAATAAAGTAGCTGATATTTTCCCTAATCTATTAAAAAGAGTTGAAAATGAAGGTAAAAAAATTGTATGGTCATGTGACCCAATGCATGGAAATGTTGAAAAAGCTTCAAATGGATATAAAACAAGAGATTTCGCAAATATTTTATCTGAAGTAAAACAGTTTTTCCAAATTCATAAAGCGCAAGGAAGTGTTGCTGGTGGTATTCACTTGGAGATGACAGGACAAAATGTAACTGAGTGTACAGGAAGTACAAGTGCTGCAATTACAGCAGATGGATTATCTTCTAGATATCATACTCAGTGTGATCCAAGACTAAATGCTGATCAATCTTTAGAATTAGCATTTATGATTGCAGATACTTTAAAAGAAGCAAGATCATAATCTTTAGTTAATAGATATAAAAAAAGGTCAAATAGATAAATCTATTTGGCCTTTTTTATTTTAATTTATAAAAAAGTCTCTTTATAAATCTCTTCTTTAAATCCTACTGTAACACTATTCCCATGTTCTACAATAGGTCTTTTAAGAAGCATTGGCTCGTCACAAAGCCATTTATATTTACCTTCGTCATCTAAATTTAAATCTTTTAATTTTAGAGTTCTATATTTAGTTCCTTTGCTATTGAATATTACATCAATACCAGCTTTTTGTACCCAAGATTTGATAGAAGTTGAAGTAGGTGTTTCTTTTTTAAAATCAAAAAATTCTACTTCTATATCGTTTTCCTTGAAAAAACTCAAGGCTTTTCTAACAGATCCTCAGGTTTTTATTCCGTAAACCTTAAACATTTTATTTTCCTATTCTATAATTTTTGGTACTATAAAGTATCCATCTTCAGATTTTGGTGCATGCTTTAAAATATGATTTGATAATTCTAAATCTTGATTAGAAACATCTTCTCTTAAAGGAGTTCCTCCTTCAACTGTATTAAATGTTGCTTCAATATTTGAAACATCAATTTCATTTAAATTTTCAACAAAATCAATAATATCTGCTAGTTCAGATTTAAGATTATCCTTCTTTGAATCGTCGATCTCTAAACTTGAAAGTTTTGCTAATTTATCGATTAACTTATCATCAACTGTCATTTCTTTCCTTCATATAAGTCTTTTAATATAAATACTAATATTGTAAAATAGATCATATTATATCTAAAAAGAGTTTGTTATGGGTTTAATAGAATTTAATATTAAATTATTTAAAACATTAAGTCTATTTTCTTTTTTCATAAAAATTTGCTTTAAATTTTATCCATTCATCTTGTAAAATTGCTTCTCTAGCTTGTTTCATGAGATCTAAATAATAATGTACATTATGAATAGAACCTAATCTAAAGTAAGTCATTTCTCCTGCTCTATAAAGATGATTTAAATATGCTCTTGAAAAGTTTTTGCAAGTATAGCAAGAACACTCCTCATCTATAGGTTTTGGATCTTCTTTAAATTTTGCGCCTCTTATATTTAATCTACCAAAAGAGGTAAACAATGTTCCGTTTCTTGCATTTCTTGTAGGCATAACACAATCAAACATGTCAACACCACGTTCAATATTTTCTATTAGATCTTCAGGCGTTCCTACTCCCATTAAGTATCTTGGTTTATCTTCTGGCATAAAGTTTGTAGTCCATTCAACTGTATCATACATATCTTGATTTGGCTCTCCTACACTTAACCCTCCAATTGCAAAACCATCATAATCACTCAAAGAACAAAGTTGTTCTGCACTCATCTTTCTAAATTTTTTGTCTGTTCCTCCTTGAATAATTGCAAAAATATTTTGCTCTAAACCTATACCTTTTTCTTTCTGACTAATATGATATTCAATTGCTTCTTTTGCCCAAGCAGTTGTTCTTTGTATTGATTTGTTAATTCTTTCTTGTGTGTTTGGTAAAGCTACTAAATCATCTAGTATCATCATAATATCTGAACCTAGTTCATATTGAGTATCTAAAACTGATTTTGGAGTAAAATAATGTTTACTCCCATCAATATGTGATTTAAACATTATTCCATTTTCATCAGGTTTAGAATTATCACTTAATGAAAAAGCTTGGAAACCACCAGAATCTGTTAAAAAAGAGTTAGGGAATTTAGAAAAACCATGAAGTCCTCCAAACTTTTTAATTAATTTACTTCCAGGTCTTAAATATAAGTGATAGGTATTACCTAATATAATCTTTGCACCCATACTTAACATATCATTTGCATCCAAGGCTTTAACTGTTGCTTGTGTTCCAACAGGCATAAATACCGGTGTTTCTATTGTACTGTGAGCTGTTTTTATTGTACAGGCTCTTGTTTTATGTGTCGAGGTTGCATCTATTGAAAAATTCATATTATATTAATTTCCTTATTTTAATAGGGTATTATATCTAAGAGTATATTTATAAATATTTATGTAACTTACAATAAAAGTAAATTAATGAATTATAATTATTAGTTAATTATTTTATTTTATTATTAAACTATAATTGGTAGAATTATAAGAAAGGAATGTTTTGAAAAAATTACTTTTAATTATTTTAATGTTATCTACGTCTATTTTTGCAAAAGATATTATATTAAGTTTAAATGAAGCTATTGACTTAGCTTTAAAAAATAATAGCTTGAGTAAAATTTCAAAACTTAATTTAGAAATTTCAAAGGCTCAATATAGTCAAGCTTTAAGTGCAAACTATCCAAGCTTAAATGCGGTTATATATGCTAATAGAGATAAAACAGATAGTATTTTTCAACAAAGAGGTTCATTCTCTTTATCATCAGATTTATCTAAAACCTTAGCTTTAGCAAATACTTTAAATACAAATAATCCTATACCAGATCAACTTCAAGCGTTAGGAATTACAACTCAAGAGCAATATAGAAATTTTTTAGCAAATCAACCATCTAGCACTTTTCCTGAAGGAAGTATTAGTGCTGATTTAAATTCAAGAGCCAAAGGCAGAGATACTATAAGAGGTCAAATAGAGTTTAATTATCCAATATATACAGGTGGGAAAATATCGTCAATTATTGAACAAGCTAGATTAAATAAAAATATAAAACAGCAAGCTATTATTAGAGAGCAAAGTAGCATTGTTTTTGATGTTAGAAGATACTTTTACGCTTATATTCTAACAAATGAATTTTCAAAAGTTGTAGAAGTTATTTATAAGAATATGAAATTTAGCACAGATTTGGCAAAAGTTTTTTTAGAAGAGGGTAGTGATTTAAAAATCAATAAAACGGATTATTTAAATGCTAAACTTACAACTTCTCTTATTCAATCGACATTAGTAAAAATAGAACTTAATAAAAAAATGTTAGAAGGTGCAATTGCAAATTTAGTAGGCTTAAAATATAATGATAGTTTAAAAATAAAATATAATAAACAAAATATTTTAAAACAAAACAGTTCCCTGCAAAAACTAATTAAAAAAGCATACTCTCTAAATCCAGATATGAACACTTTAAATATTGCTTTAAAAGTAAAAAATGAGCAAATAAAAGAGGCAAAATCAAATAATTATCCAATGGTTAATTTATTTGGAAATATAAGTCATACTTATAATTCTTATGAATATGGATATTTAAATAAAGATGCTCAAAATAGTTGGAGTATTGGGGTTGCTTTAAAATTATCTTTATTTGATGGGTTTAGAACTAAAAATCATATAGAAGAAAAGAATTTAGATAAAAAAGTTGTTGAAGAACAAGTAATATTATTAGAAAATGCCTTAGCCTTGCAAATTAAAAATGAATTTATAAAAAGTACAATAGGATTTAAGCAAATAGAAATTTTAAGTGATGCAGTTGAAACTGCTTCTGAAAATAGTAGAATGAATTTTAAAGGATTTCAGTACGAGATGGTTGAAGCAAAAGATTTAATTCAATCTCAACTAGTTGAAGTTTATATAAAACTTGATCGTTTAAAATATATACACGACTATTTAATCTCTTTAGCAACTATTGACAAATTAATTGGTACAAAAATAAATGAGAAATTTTAAATATATATTTGTTTTATTTGTTTTTATTATAAGCTTGAAAGCAGATATTTTAAATGAATATAAAATTGGGTTAAATTTAGCTAATTATAATAAAATTTCAAAAAATAGAATGAAACACTTAGTTTATAGATTAATAAATGAAGTTAGACCAATTATGAAAGATGAGGTTGAAGTATACTTTTTTAATAACGACAAAGCTTTAATCACAGAGTTTGAACGTTTTAAAAAAATGAATCTTATAGTTGTAAGCTCTGATTTTTATTTAAAAAATTCTAAAAAATTACAAGAGATATCAAAAATGCCATTTTTATTCAATAAGGAAGAAAGAAATCAATTTTATTTAATAGTTAATAAAAAATCTAATATAAATACATTAGATAATTTAAATGGCAAAAAAGGTGGTTTCTTTGTAGGTGATGAAACTGATAATAAATGGCTTGATTATATTTTAATAACAAAGGTTAAGAGACCTTTTTCTAGTCTAGATATAAAAAAAAAGTTTGCTGAAAGACCTGTAAGTTTAGTACTTGATGTTTATTTTAAAAAATTAGATTTTGCTGTTGTTTCAAAAGTAATCTACGATAATATGATTGAATTAAACCCTTCAATTAAAAAAAAAATCACTATTTTAGAAAAATCAAAACCGATATTTTTTTTAGCAATAGGGTTATTTCATAAAAATACACCTGATAATTTAGTTTCTGATTTTTATAAGCTTCTTGACAATGGTGAGTTTAATCTTAATTTAGGATTTTTATATAAATTATTAAATTTGTATGGTATGCAAAGGTCTTCTTTTGAAGACTTAAAAGAAGTAGATAATTTTTATGAAGAATATCTACAATTAAAAAAAAGTATGTAAAATGTTTTTAACTAATGATTCTATTTTTATTAAGATTTTTAAAACTCTATTTTTTGCAATAGTATCATTTACTACAATATTTGCAATTTATTCAATTTCAAATCAGAAAGATCAAATACATAAATCTATGAATCTTCAAGCAAATAGTTATGCCAAAATGATTATTAATTATTCTTCAGACGCAATTGTGTCACATGATAGCTCTTTTTTAGTTGATTTTTATTATAAGTTTTTAAAGGAAAATGACTCTTTAAGTACTTTAATAATTAATACTAAGAACGAGAATATCATTGTTAGAAAAGAAGGATGGACTCTTAACGAAAAAATTAATGAAGAATTCTCAAAATTAGAATTACAATCGCAAAAAAGTAAAATAATAGAAATAGATAATAAAATTTTTTTTCATTATGTTTATCCTATAAATCTTTTAGGTTCTAATTGGGGTTGGCTTCATATGAATATGCCTTTAGAAGATTATTATAATAAATGAGAAAATATGTATATAAGTTTTTTCACCTTTTTTGTATTTTTAGTTTTCTTATCTTTTCTAATATCATATATTGTTGCAAAAGGTTTTTCAAAACCAATTGTAGAGTTAAGTAAAATAGCTAATGAGATATCAAATGGGAATCTAGAATTAAGAAGTAACTATCATAGTAAAGATGAGATAGGTCAATTATCAAATGCATTTAATAAAATGATATCAAATATTGAAGAATCTAAACTTGAGTTACAAAAATCTTATGATGATTTAGAAGAAAGTGTTAAAAATAGAACTTTAGAATTGCATATTGCCAATAAAAATCTTGAAAAAAATAGAATAACTTTAGAAGAATTAAATATAAATCTTGATAAAAAAGTTAAAATAGAAGTTGAAAAAAGAACAAATCAAGAAAGCTTATTAATTCAACAATCAAGACTTGCTGCAATGGGTGAGATGATTGGTAATATTGCTCATCAATGGAGACAGCCTTTATCAGTTGTAACTACAGCTGCATCAGGAATTAAAATGGAAAAAGAGTTTGGTTTATCGAATGAAAAATCAGAAATAGAAAAATTAGATGTAATTTTAAACACTTCAAATTTTTTGTCAAATACTATTGAAGACTTTAGCAATTTTTTTAAACCAAATAAAAATAGAGTAGATTTTAATATAAACCTAAATGCTGAGAAAACATTAGAACTAGTAAGTGCAAGTTTGAAATTTAACCATATTAATGTGATTAAAAACTATAAAGATATTGACTTAGTATATGGATTTCCAAATGAATATTCGCAAGCTGTATTAAATATATTAACAAATGCAAAAGATGTTTTAGTATCTAATCAAATACAAAATCCAACAATCAGTATAAAAACATATCAACTTGATTCATATGGTTATATTGAGATAGAAGATAATGCCGGAGGCATAAAAGAAAGTATCTTGGATAAAATATTTGATCCTTATTTTTCTACGAAACATAAAAGTCAAGGTACTGGAATAGGATTATATATGTCAAAGATGATTATTGAACAAAACATGAATGGTAAATTATATGCTAAAAATAATGAAGAAGGAGCGGTTTTTATAATATCAATACCTATAGTTTAAAAAGTAAAAAATTTTAATCTTTAGTGAATTAAAAATTTAGTACTTTTAGATATAATACTCTATGAAAAAAATATTAGTTATTCTTGATGGTATAGTTGCTAAAAAATTAATGCAAAGAATTGTAGACTCAAATACAAGAGAAAATAGTTATGATGTTGTATATCTTACTGATGCAGTTTTACCTGAGCAAAAAGCTTCAAACTTTACTTTATATAAATTTGATCCTACTTCTGAATCAAAATTAGGAATGGTTTTAGATAAAAATGTACATTCTGAAGTTTTAATTGCCTTAAATTCAAAAGACGAGATGCTTAATGTAATTAAAAATATTAAGCAAAGAAAAAAAAATCTACAGATTACTATCTTAGATTATTGGGGGATTGAGTTAAAAGACCCTTATGTAACGATATACAAAGGAATAGAAGTACTTGCTAATGGAATGGTTGAAAGATTACCAAATGTACCCGTGATGGCTCAAAATATTGGCTTGAAGCAAGGTGAGATAATGGAAATAAAAGTTCCTTTCGGTAGTTCTTATGCTTACAGATATATTGGATCTATTGAGCAAAATGAATGGAAAATCTTTGGTTTATATAGAAATCAACAACTTGTAAATATAAAACCTTCATTAATTCTAAAGCCAAATGATATAATATTAATTATTGGTAAACCTAATGTTCTAATGCAAATATATAATGCAATAGGAAAGTCTCAAGGACAATTTCCAATGCCTTTTGGGCATAATATATATCTATATTTTGATTTATACTTACAAAATAAGAAAAGAGTCATGGATGTTATTGAAGAAGTAAAATACTTACATCAAAGATTAAAAAATAGTAAATTGATTGTAAGAATCACTAGGCCAACAACAGTTGGACTTTTAAATTATATTAAACAGAGTTTTCCTGCTAGTGATAATGTTGAGATAAAAATGGACTATCATAATTTAGGAATGATAAGATTATTAAAAAATGATACTAAAAATTACGATGTTGGAATGATTATTATAACTAATGAAATGTTTAAAGATATAAAAAATACTAAAATTATATTAGATTTAAGAGTTCCAATTTTTAAACTTGGTGATGAACTAAAAGGAATGATTAAAAAAACTGTTGTTTTAGTTAATGATGTTACTTCATATGAACAAATATCTCCAGTAGTTTTTGATATAGCAAGTCAACTAAAAACGAAAACCAGAATTTTTGATATGGATCCTTTAGGACATAGCGAAGATAAAACAAATCTATTAGATCATTTCGAAAATTTAGCTAAAATATTCAATGAGAGAATTGAAATTATAACTAACGAAAAAAATCCAATAAGAGAATTAAAAAAACAGACTAACACTTTACAAATCTTACCTTTAAAAGAGGATATGTTTCAACAAAGATTTTCTTGGAAATTTTTATATACTAATCCTGATTTAATCTCTTTTGATATGAAAAGATATAGTCAATTATTAATACCCGTTATAGAAGAATAAGGAAAAAAATGAATTTTGAAAAATATCCATTTGAGAGATTAAATGAATTACTAGCAGATGTCAAACCAAATGATAAATATGAGTTATCTGCGTTAACTATTGGTGAACCTAAGTTTCAAACACCTGAATTTATTCAAAAAGTTTTAAAAGATAATACCTCTTTATTACAAAAGTATCCAGCAAGTGCAGGCTTAGTAGAATTAAAAGAATCTATGATTAATTTCATGAATACAAGATTTGATGTAGAATTGAATATGAGTCAAATAATTCCAACTTTTGGAACAAGGGAAGCATTATTTAATTTTCCACAATTTGCACTATTTGATAAGAAAGATCCAGTAATGGCATTTACAAATCCTTTTTATCAGATTTATGAAGGTTCGGCTTTAGCAAGTAGAGCAGAGGTAATACATTTAGATTTAACTAAAGAGAATAATTTCAAAGCTAGTTTAAATGATGAGGATTTAGAGAAATGTGATTTAGTTATCTTAAATTACCCTAATAATCCAACATCTGCTGATATGAGTAAAGAAGAGCTTGGTCTTTGGGTTAAAAAAGCTTTGAAGTTTGATTTTATTTTATTGAATGATGAATGTTATTCAGAAATTTATTTTGATGATAAAGACAAACCATCATCTTTACTAGAAGCTAGTATAGAAGTAGGTAATAATGAATTTACAAACGTACTTGTAATGAATTCAGTTTCAAAAAGAAGTTCAGCTCCAGGTCTTAGAAGTGGTTTTATCGCTGGCGATGAAAAAATATTAAAAGAATATATGAAATACAGAACATATATTGGGTGTGCCTCTCCTGTACCTTTACAAAAAGCTGCTACGGCTGCTTGGAATGAAGAAACACATGTTGAAGATTTTAGAAAAATCTATAGAAAAAATTTTGAATTAGCGCGTGATATTTTAGGTATTATTATTCCCAAAGCAACTTTTTATATTTGGTTGGAAGTTGATGATGATTTAGATTTTACTAAAAAACTATTTGAACAAGAGCATATAAAAGTTTTACCTGGGAGTTTCCTTGGACGAAATGGGATAGGTAAAGGTTATGTAAGAATTGCACTTGTTGAAAATGAAACAAAAACGCGAGAAATATTAACTAGATTAAAAGGTTTTATTGATGGATAAAGAGCAATTAAATGATGCAAGAACAGATCCTGAGTTTCTGTCTTATTTAGAAGATACTAGAGTTGCAGCAATTGAAACAAAAAATATTTCTGCTTTATATGAGGTTTTGGATTCTTTTTTAGTTTTAGGTATAGATGAAGAAAAAATTAATTCAGTATATCAAAATATTTTAAAAATATCTTTTGATGAGGTTCAAAATATCATAAATGAAAATAGAAAATTAAATTTAGAAGGTGATAATCTTTTTTACGTAAGAGCACTTTATGAACATGCAGTTGAGAAATGGAGTTACGACAATTTTGAAGGTGCAAAAGAGTTAATTTTTGTTTTACTAAATATATTAGAGGATGATTTTTTAAGTGATGCTCTTCAAGCTCATATAATTGCTTTATGTTTAAATACTTCATTAGATGATTTTTATGACAATGAAGTAAATATTGAAGCTGCAAATGATGATGAGAAGTATGGTTATTTTATTAGTGAATTTAAATATAATTTAAAAGAATATTTAGAATTGAATAAAAATATTCTAGCTTCTGAAAATGAAAAATTAAAACATTTATTGGAAAATCTATGAAAGTACATTTTATTGGAATAGGTGGAATTGGGCTTTCAGCAATTGCGAGATTTTTAAATCATGATGGACATAATGTAAGTGGCTCTGATATGAAAAGCTCACCTATTACAAAGGAACTTGAAAAAGAAGGAATAAAAGTTACATGTCCTCAAAATGCAGCTAACATAAATGAAGATTTAGATTTAGTAATTTATTCAGCAGCAGTAACAGATGAAAATTCTGAATTAATAGAATCACGACTTAAGCAAATACGAACACTTTCAAGAAAAGAAGCTTTGCCTATTATCTTAGGAGATAAAAAGAATTATTGTGTTGCAGGAGCTCATGGAAAGAGTACTACTACAGCTATATTAGCTTCTATTTTAAACTCTTCGGCTTTAATTGGAGCAATATCAAAAGATTTTGGTTCAAATTTTAGATATATAAATAAATTAGTATCTTTTGAAGCTGATGAATCAGATGCCTCTTTTCTTTTGTCAAATCCTTATTGTTCAATTGTAACAAATGCTGAACCTGAACATATGGAATATTATCATTATGATTATGATAAGTTTTTTGGATCTTATGAAACATTTATTAATCTTGGAGAAAAAAATGTTTTAAATGGAGAAGATGAATATATAAAAAAATTAAATATAGAAAATGCAAATTATTTATATCCAAGTTTAGATATTAATAATTTATCTTTTTTATTAAAAGAAGGTGAACCTTTTACAAAATTTGAATTAAAAAATTTAGGCTATTTTGAAGTGTGGGGATTTGGTTATCATATTGCTATTGATGCTTCACTAGCAATATTAGCTGGTTTAAATGAACTTAATCTAGAACAAATAAGATCTAATCTTTTAAATTATAAAGGTATTAAAAAGAGATTTGATATTGTTCAAAAAAATAAAAACATGGTTGTAATAGATGATTATGCTCATCATCCTACAGAAATAGAAGCAACTATGAAATCAGTTGAGGTTTATGATAACCTTACGAATATGAATAGAAGAATAGTCATTTGGCAACCTCATAAATACTCTAGAACGTATGATAATCTTGAAGGATTTAAAAAATGTTTTAGACGATGTGATGAACTAGTTATTTTACCTATTTGGACAATTCCAGGAGAACAAGTTATAGATATAGATTTCGAAGCTGAATTTTCTGCTTATAATCCTATTTTTGCTGATAGTTTAATATCTAAAAATAATAAAATTGAATTAATCAAAGATGGTAAAATTATATATGAATTTACTAATGGTATTATTCTAGGAGTAGGAGCAGGTGACATAACTTATCAATTAAGACATACTTAAAATTTTAATCTTTACAAAAGTTTAATATATTACAATATATTATATTAGCTTTATAAACTATTAGGTTTGCTTATGAAAATACTGGTGAATAGATATATTAAAAAAGAATCAACTTCAGGGCTGATTCTTCTTTTTGTTACAATTTTAGCACTTATTTTAAGAAACTCTATGTTTTCTGAGTTTTATACTTCTTTTCTTCATATTCAAATTGAGCTAAAAATAGGTAGCATTCTAAATATAAATAAACCTTTAATATTATGGATAAATGACGGTTTAATGGCAATATTTTTTCTTTTAATTGGATTAGAAATTAAAAGAGAATTAATTGCTGGACATTTGTCATCTGTAAAAAAAATAGCACTTCCCGCAATTGCAGCTGTAGGAGGGATGCTTTTACCCGCACTAATTTTTGTTGCTTTTAATTATGGAAATGATTTTGCTTTAAGAGGTTGGGCTATCCCCACTGCAACGGATATTGCTTTTGCCTTAGGAGTTTTATCTTTGTTGGGTAAAAAAATACCAGTATCGCTAAAGATATTTCTAATGGCACTAGCAATATTTGATGATTTAGGAGCTATTCTTATTATAGCAATATTCTACACCTCTAATTTATCTTTAAATGCAATTATATGTGCAATAATATGCATATTGATACTTTTTTTATTAAATAGATTTAAAGTAACTAAACTAGGATATTATTGGATAATAGGAACTTTGTTATGGGTTTGTGTTTTAAAATCCGGTGTTCATGCAACATTAGCTGGAATTATAGTAGCTTTTTCTATACCTTTGCATGCAGTAAATGAAAAAAGAAAATTAATTTCTCCTGCTAAATCTTTACAACATTATATACATTTTTGGGTTGCTTTTTATATATTACCTTTATTTGCTTTTGTTAATGCAGGTGTGGATTTAAGTAATTTATCTATTGCCAAGGTTACAAATGACACTTCCTTAGGTATTATTTTAGGTCTATTTATTGGTAAACAGTTCGGTGTTTTTTTATTTACTTATTTAGCATATAAATATAAATTGGCTAAACTTCCTAGAGGAGCTACTTGGACTCAAATATATGGTGTTGCTGTTTTAACAGGTATTGGTTTTACAATGAGTTTATTTATTGATAACTTAGCTTATAATGATTCTAGTGTTTTTTATTATACTGATAAGCTTGGTATTTTAATAGGTTCTTTACTTTCTGGTTTATTTGGTTATATTATTTTAAAATTTTCAAAAAAGAAAAAAAATCTTTTTACTTAAAATTATACTATAGGCTTAATATAACCATTTTCAATTACAATTTTACCTTCTAATTCTAATTCATATATTTTGTTTGGATATTTTTTTAATGCATCTTCGTATAAAGGAAAAGTATATAAATACTTATAAAAAGAATTATCATTAATACTAATATTCCCAAATTTATTTAAAAAATTGTCAATATTATAGATAGGTTTAATTAATCCTTGTTCAATTAGTTTTTGTGTTCCCATACTTTCATCTATTCTATGTGGTATGGTATATACATCTTTCCCCATTTTTAATGCATACTCAATTGAAGTTAGAGTACCACTATTCTCATCGGCTTGAGTTACAATTAGTATCTCACCTAAGCTAACAACAACTTCATTTCTATGCACAAAAGTATATTTTCTAGCTTTAAAATTATTCTCATATGTACTTAAAATTAGTCCATTCTCTTCAATGGATTTTATTAGTTTAGAATTAATAGCTGGATATCTAATATCTAAACCATTTGCAGCAACAGCAATAGTATTAGAACTACCTGCTGCATTATGTGCTATTGCATCTACTCCGATAGCTGCTCCACTTACAATTACAATATCACGTTTTGATAATTCATGTGCTATTTTATAAGTTAATTTTTTTGTATAAGAATTTGGTCTCCTACTTCCTACTATAGAAATTTTTTTTTTATTTAATAGTGAAAGGTCACCTTTATAAAAAATATTATTTGGATAGTTTTTCATTTGTTTTAATTCTTTTATAAATAAAATATCTTTATTTTCCATATTTATCCTTTTTGTTATTTATTATATAAGAATATGCATTAAATATATACAAAATAATTATTAAAGTATAATAATAAATTTATTATTCAAACATAATTATTATACTTTAAGATATGTTTCATAAATTTGCGATAGAATAAAATATTATAGGAAGGCTAAGTTTTGAAAATCATATTTATTTTGTTATTAACTATAAATTTATTATCTGATTCGGAAGTTAATTTTAAAGATGATAGCTTTAATTCTATCTATGGAGTTACTACTGAAGGAAACTTATTATCAAGATTTAAAGATTCTAGAATTGCATTAAAAGCATGGCTTGAAGATATCGCTAAAATATATAAAGGTAATGTAACTATGAAATTTTATGATAGTTCGAAGCCTTTATATAAAGATTTCACAGTTAATAAGCTTGATATGATTATCGTCGATTTACCATTTTTTTTTAAAAACAAAGATGATATTGAAAACAAATCCCATCATTTGTGGTCAATGATAATAGGTGAGCATAAATTTGATCAATTATATTTAGTTGCCAATAAATCTAAGAATTTAAAAGGATTTAAAGATTTAAAAAATAAAACTATTGCCATAAAAAAAGGTAATGAAAATATTAAAATATGGCTTGAGAAAAAATCTTATGAAGAAAATAAAAAAAGTAGTAATAAATTATTAAAAAATATAAGAATTGAAAAGAAAGATAGAACTGCGCTTCTAAGAGTTTTTTTTGGTAAAACTGATTATGCAATTGTATCAAAAAATTCTTGGAATATTATGCTTGAATTAAATCCTTCATTTAAAAATAAAATTGAGATTTTAGATATGTCTGATAATATATTTTTACCTTTTATAGGTTTCTTTTCTAAAAAAGCAAATATCAATAGCATTGATACGTTTTTCAAAGCTAGTAATAACTTAAGTGAATATGAAGGTGGAAAGCAGATAGTAGAATTATTGAATATTCGTTCAATCTATAAAGTGCCTAATAATACATTGATTAAACTTGAGAAATATTATAAAGAGTACTTTAAGTTAAAAGAGTCTTATAAATGAAAAATACTCTGTTTAGTAAAATATTTATTACATTTTTTCTAACAATATTTATTATCTTATCTATATTTATATACCAAGCAATAATACATGAAAAAAGATCAATATTAGATGGATTAATATCGAAAGCAAAAAATATGTCAGATATTTTAACTTTAGCTAATACAGATGCTATGTTAGTAGATGACGAAATAGAAATTTTAGAATTTGTACATGATTTTGTTAAGTTTAATAAAGATATTGAATCATTTGTTGTATCAAGAAAAAATGGTAATAAAATGATATTTATAAAAAATCAATGGAGGTTTGAAGAATCAAATCTAAATAATATAAAAGATGAAAAAATTACATATGAAATAATTAGCTCTCGTTTTGTAAAAAAAGATGTTTTTCATTATACTTATCCAGTTTATTTTTCAGGAGTAAAGTGGGGATGGTTTAATATTGAATTATCGTTAACAGATTATAATAATAAAATTTCAGGAATGTACGAGAGATTTCTATATTTAGTTTGTATCATAATTATATCCTTATTATTAATTTCATATTTAATTGCTGAAATGATTTCTAAACCAATTGTAAAACTTAATAATTTATCTAATGTAATAATAAGTGGTGATTTAACAAAACGCGTGAATATTCATAGTGACGATGAAATAGGTATGTTATCTAGGACTTTTAATAAAATGATTGTTAGTTTAGCTGCATCACAACAAAAGTTGCAGGATTCTCATAATGAATTAGAGAATAGAGTAATTCAAAGAACGAAAGAGTTAAATGAATTAAATGAGACTTTAGAACAAAGAGTTAGTATCGAAATAAAAAAACAACAAGAACAAGAACAGTTACTAATTCAACAGTCTAAACTTGCATCAATGGGTGAGATGATAGGAAATATTGCTCATCAATGGAGACAACCATTAAATGCATTAGGTCTAGTAGTACAAAATATAAGCTTTGCTTATGAACTTGATGAATTAGATGATGATTATATGAAACAATCTGTTGATAAGGTTAATCTTTTAACTAAAAATATGTCTAAAACAATTGATGATTTTAGAAATTTTTTCAAACCTAATAAAGAGAGAGAGTCTTTTGATTTAAAAAAATTAGTTCATAAAACAATGGCTTTAGTAGAAGCAACTTTTGATGATAATAATATAAAAACTGAAAGAACTATCGATGAAAACATTATAGTTTTTGGCTTTCCTAATGAATATTCACAAACTTTATTAAATATATTGAGTAATTCAAAAGATGCCTTACTTGAAAATAACCTAAGTAATCCTATAATTTCCATTAATGTTTATAAGGAAAATAATTATGGTGTAGTATCTATAGAAGATAATGGAAGTGGAGTTCCAGAAGATATTATAGATAAGATATTTGATCCTTACTTTACAACCAAAGAAGAAGGTAAAGGTACTGGAATAGGTTTATATATGTCAAAAATTATAATTGAACAGAATATGAATGGTAAACTAGAGGTAAAAAATATTTCAAAAGGAGCTATTTTTACTATTAGTATTCCACTATATAAGGGTGATAAAAATTGAAAAAAGATATTTTAAAATATATTAAACAAGTTTCAGTTTTATATGTTGAAGATAATGATGCAACAAGAGAAGAAGTAGAGTATTTTTTAAAATCAAAGGTTAAAAAACTTTATATAGCAAGCAATGGAGAAGAAGGATTAGAACTTTATAAAAAGTATTCACCTGAAATTATAATTACAGATGTTCAAATGCCAAAACTTAATGGTATAGAAATGAGTAAATTAATAAAAGAATTTGATCGAAATGCTAAAATAATTATTATAACTGCATTTAATGATAATGAATATTTATTTGATTGTATTAGAATAAATATCGATACTTATATTACTAAACCTCTTAATATTAATGATCTTATAGATAATTTATATAAATTAGCAAAAAGTATTTGCTTAGAAAAAGATAATAAAGAGATTTATAATACTTTAAAGCAGTATAAAGATATTGTAGATGAACGTTCTATTATTTTAAAAATGGATATAAATGCAAATATAACTTACATAAATAAACCTTTTGAAGAAATTTCAGGATATTCAACTAGTGAATTAATTGGAAAGTCTTTTAATATGATAAAAGATGAAGAAATAAATAGTAAAACTTATGAAGACATTTGGAAGATACTTATAAAGAAGAAAGTTTGGGCAGGTAATATTAAAAATAAAAAAAAGAATGGTGAAATTTATATTGTTGATACTATTATTAAACCTATTTTAGATATAAATGAAAATATAATTGAATTTATATCCTTAAGCAATAATATAACTGATCTTGAAAAGTCAAGAGAATTTTTTAAAAACCAAACACATAAAGCTACAATGGATTTACAAGAGTCTATTCGTATATCGAAAGCTTATGAAGATGCTATTGAACAAAGTAATATGATATTAAGAGTTGATAAAAAATATAATATTATTTATATGAATGAGGCTTTCTGTGATATAAGTGGTTATACTCAATCAGAATTACTTGGTAAACATTATTCAATATTAAAAGATTATAGAATAGATGATGAAACATTTTATAAACATTTTAATAAAGTACGAAAACATCTAGATAGTGGTAAGGTATGGAAAGGAAGTGTTTCTAATACGGCAAAAAATGGTTCTTTATTTCATTGTAATATAACAATATTTCCAATGAGAAATAAAAATGGAGAGATAGTAGAATACATGGGAATTAGACATGATATCACAAAGTTAGAAGAACTTTATGATGATCTAGAAGAATCACAAAGAGAAATAATTTATAAACTTGCTGAAATTGGAGATATAAGAAGTAAAGAAACTGGAAATCACGTAAAAAGAGTTGCAGAATACTCTAGACTACTAGCTAGAAAAATATCATTAGATGAAGATTCTGTAAATGCACTGTATACTGCTTCCCCTATGCATGATATAGGTAAGATAGGTATCCCAGACAGTATTCTTAATAAACCTTCTAAGCTAAATAAAGAAGAGTGGGAAGTAATGAAAACTCACGCTGAAATAGGCTATAATATCTTAAAAACGTCTAATAGACCAATTTTAAATACTGCTGCAATAATATCATATACTCATCATGAAAAATGGGATGGAAGTGGTTATCCAAGAGGTTTAAAAGGTGATGAGATACATATATTTGGAAGAATCACTGCAATTATTGATGTATTTGATGCTTTAAGTACGATAAGACCTTATAAAAAATCTTGGCCTCTTGAAGATATCACTGAATATTTGATACAAAGAAGAGGAAAACATTTTGATCCAAAACTTATAGATATATTATTAGATAATATTGATGAATTTTTAGAAATAAAAAAAAGATACAGGGACTAAAATGAATAAAATAGATAAGTCACTTTTTAAAGATGTCACGCTTTTGTATGTTGAAGATGATTTAATGACTTTAGAAGAGATATCTTATGTTTTAAAAAAATATATTAAGAATTTAATTGTAGCAAAAAATGGGCAAGAGGGTTTATCTTTGTTTAAAAAACATAATCCTGATATGGTTATTACAGATATTAATATGCCAGTAATGAATGGTTTAGAAATGTCTGAAAAAATTTTTAAAATTAATCCAAATGTTCCTATAGCAGTTACAACAGCGCATAGTGATGGGGAGTATTTAATAAAGGCTATTGAATTAGGTATTGACAAATATATTTTAAAACCAATTAATTTGAAAGAAGTTTTAGTAATAATTCAAAAATCATTAAATTTAAATAAAATAAATTTTGAATCATTAGAATACAAAAAGTATATTCAATTTATCTTAGACACTAAACCGACTTTTATGTTTATTATTCACTCTAATCAAATTGAATATGTTAATAGTAATTTTATGGATATTTTATGCGAAGAGGATGTTATAAGTATAAGAAATAAAACTTATAGTTTTAAAGATTTATTTGAATTTAATGATATTAAAACTAAAAAGAGTTGGTTTCAATATGTGTTAGAAAGTAATGAAAAAAAACATTTAGTTTATTTGAAAAATATAAACTCAAAATTTTATTTAAAAAGTAAATTTTATGTATCTTATAAATATTTTAAAAGTATAAATAGAAGTGTATTTGTATTTGAAGAAATAATTTCTGACAAATTAACTAATATAAATAAAATAGATGAAAGATTACTAACTAAGAATTTAAAAGAAAAGTTAAATACTATATAAAAATATCGGAAAGTAGTTAAAATGAAAAATTTAAGTATAAAAATAAAACTAATCATAATATTTATTTTAATAAAGATTATACCTTTATTTATAATAGCATATATTGCTTATGAGGGTGTATTAAAATTAGATGAATATTTAAAAAAGAACACAAGCTTTTTGTTTAATCAAAATAAAGAGATTATTATAAATACAGCTAATGCATCAATAAACGATAGTATTCAGAATTTGGATAAGAAGTCACAACTCTCTCTTGAACGAATATCTTATGAGATTGCAAATAATGTTGCAGAGTTTTTATATCAAAGAGATGAAGATATTTTATTTTTATCTAAATTAAATATTAACCAAAAAACATTAGAAGATTTTTATAAAAGTAAACATAGAAATATTATTGTTCATGATAAATACACTTATAGTTATGAAAAGAAAAAGTGGATATCTAGTATTGATTTAAAAAAATTAAACAGTGAAGAAGTGTTAAAAAAAGCAGATTTAGAAGATAATAAAAAAGAGTTTAATTTTACTAATCCAATTAAGTTAAAAAGAAAGAATATTCCAATATATAAAGAAGTTGTATATTTTGATTTAGCAGGAAATGAAAAATATAAAGTGTCTCAAATTAATAAAAAACTCCAAAATATATCTAAAAAAGAAAATACTTATATAAATTCAGAAAACTATTTTAAAGATATAGAAAATTTAAAAAATGGTGAAATTTACGTATCAAATGTTATTGGAGAGTATGTAAAAAGTAAAGTAATTGGTATTTATAATAAGGAAAAAACTAAAAAACTAGGAATTCCTTTTGAACCTGAAAAATCTGCTTATGCAGGTAAGGAAAATCCAAATGGGAAAAGATTTGAAGGTATCATAAGATTTATAACTCCAATTTTTAAAAATAGTAAAAAAATTGGATATATTTCTATAGCACTTGATCATGAACATATGATGCAATTTACTGATACTTCTAATCCAACAAGCGTAAATCCAAAACAATCGATATCTGATGCTAGTGTTGGAAACTATGCTTTTATGTTTGATTATAAAGGAAGAAATATATCCCATCCTAGAGATTATTTCATTAGAGGTTATGATAAAAAAACTGGTAAATACTCTAAACCTTGGTTAAGTAAAAAACTAGCAGAAGATTTTGAAAAATCAAAAAAAGAAATTAATGAATATTTGAAAAGTGTAAAAGAATTTGATAATCAATCATTGAAAAAAAAACCTAATATAAAGCAATTAATACATGATGGTACAGTTGGATTAGATTGTAGATATTTAAATTTTGCTCCACAATGTCAAGGTTTTATGCAAGTAACTAAGAATGGAGGTTATGGATCTTTTATAATTTATTGGAGTAAAGTCTGGAAACTTACAACTGCTGCATCTATTCCATATTATACCGGGCAATATAATAGTACAAAAAGAGGCTTTGGATTTGTATCAATTGGGGCTAATGTAAATGAATTTCATTCAGCAGCTAATAAAACTAGAGAGAATGTTAATAATATATTAGCTGTTCAAACAAAAAATATTAAAAATGTCGTAGATAAAAATGAATTAGAAATAAATATTTTTCTAAAAAAATTAATAAATGAATTAACAGTTGTTACTTTTATAATGGTATTCGCTATTATAATAATTGCATTATGGTTATCTAATTATATTAGTAGAAAAATTGAAAAGTTATTAGTTGGTACAAAGGAGTTTGCTAATAATAACTTAGATTATAGAATTAAAATAACTTCAAATGATGAAATTGCTAAATTAGAGAAATCTTTTAATAATATGGCTTTAAAAATAAAAGATTTAATTGATAAAGAGAAGAAGATTAATGAGTCATTAGAAGAAAAAGTTAAGGAAGGTATTGCAAAACAAAGAGAACAAGAGCAATTACTTATTCAGCAGTCAAAATTAGCATCAATGGGTGAGATGATAGGAAATATTGCTCATCAATGGAGACAACCATTAAATGCACTTAGTTTAATAATTCAAAATATTCAGTTTGCTTTTAAGATGGGAGACTTAGATGATGTTTTTATTGGTAATTCAATAAAAAAAGCTAATAATTTAACAAATAATATGTCAAAAACAATTGATGATTTTAGAAACTTTTTTAAACCTAATAAATTAAAAGAAGTTATTAATTTAAATAATTTAATAAGAGATTCAATAGAACTTGTAAATTCTACTTTTAAGCATCATGATATACTATTAATAATAGAATTTAATAATGAAGATATATTCATTGAGGGGTATCCCAATGAGTTTACTCAAGTATTAATAAATATTTTAAATAATGCAAAAGATGCTTTTGAGGAGTCTAGTACAAAAGCTCCTAAAGTTGTTCTACGTACAACTGTAGAAAATGATTTTGCAATAATTAAAATTCTTGATAATGCTACAGGCGTTGAAGATGAAATAAAAGAAAGAATATTCGATCCCTATTTTACTACAAAAGAAGAAGGAAAAGGAATTGGAATAGGTCTTTATATGAGTAAAATAATTATAGAAGGAAATATGAAAGGAAATATTAACTTTATTAATATTGATAATGGTACTATGTTTATAATTAAATTACCAATAAATAAAAAGTTTTAATATGCGAAAAATAAACAAAGAGTTATTAAAGAGTATTACTATTTTATATGTAGAAGATGAAGATATGATTAGGGAAGAATTGTCTTATTTTTTCAAATTATATATTGGTTCTCTATATACTGCAAAAAATGGTGAAGAGGCATTAGAAATTTTTAAAGAAATTAATGTCGATATTTTAATTACTGATATTCAAATGCCTAAAATGAATGGTTTAGATTTGATAAAAGCATTAGATAAACCAGATATTCCTATAATCGTTACCACCGCATTTTCTGATGTAGATTTCCTTTTAAGAGCTATTGAATTAAATGTTAGTAAATTTATAATTAAGCCAATTGATCTGGAAAAGTTATTATTTTACATGCAAGAGTGTATAGCTAGCAAAAGATTAAAAGATAAATTATATGAAAAAGAAAATCTCTTAAAAATTATTAATGAAAATGTTATAATTTCGATTACTGATAATGAAGGAGTAATTATAGATGCTAGTCAAGCTTTTTGTAAATTGACAGGTTACTCTAAAGAAGAATTGCTAGGTAGTAAACATAGCTTGATAAAACATGAAGATACTAAAAATAAATTTTATAAAGATATGTGGGAAGAACTTCATAAAGGACATATATTTAATACAGAGATAAAAAATAGGAAGAAAAATGGTGATGAGTTTTGGTCAGGGGTAACTATAACTCCACGATTTAATATTGATAATAAAATAGAGACTTTTACTGCAATTAGATACGATTTAACTTATAAAAAAAGATTGGAACTTTTAGCAATAGAAGATGAAATGACTAAATTATATAATAGAAGATATTTTAATAAAGTGATTGACAATGAGATACGCAGAGTTAAAAGAGAAAATTCTTCTTTAACTGTAGTATCTATTGATATTGATTATTTTAAAAAATATAATGATACTTATGGTCATCCAAAAGGTGATGAAGCCTTAAAAAAAGTTTCTGAAGTATTAAAAAATAATACATTAAGAGCAAAGGATTTTGCCTTTAGAATGGGTGGAGAAGAATTTTTTATTATAACTTCGGGAGAATCAAAAGTTAAATCTTTAGAGTATACTAATAATATAGTAAGAGAGATTGAAAATCTTCACATTGAACATTCCAATAGTAAATGTAGTAAGTATATAACAATTTCTGCCGGGGTTGTTTTTTTAAAAGCGGAAAATATTATAGACATAATTTCTGTTTATAAATATTCAGATGATGCCTTATATAAAGCAAAAAATAAAGGAAGAAATCAATATTATTTCTCTGATTCTTCTGATTAGTTGTTTTTTTGTAATTTTGGAAGTTGATTTAAATATACTAACTCCAAATCTTTTAATAAATATTTTGACTCTTTTAATACTTTAATTGTAATAGAATGTGGATGACATATAGCTATTGCGTAACCATTTTTTTTACTAATTTTAATAGCTTTTTTTAATTGATTTTTAATATAATCAAAATTATGTTCATTATCTAAAAAAACATTTCTAACAATATATGGCATATTATATTTTTTTGCCATTTTTTTAGCAACAGTTTTGGCAGTAGTTCGACTATCAACAAATGTAAAGTTATATTTTATAAGTGCTTTAAATAATTTATTCATAGCTTCTTCATTTTCTGTAAATTTACTTCCTGTGTGATTATTAGTATATTGAGCCTTCGGGTACCATTTTCTAATTTGAGAAACTCTATTTTCAATTTTTTCATATGAGTCATGTATACGTAAAGTATTTTCTTCTTCACTTTTAAATGTTCTAGCTTCAAGTGGAATGTGAATCATATAAAAAGGCAAATCTTCAACTATTTTAGCTGAGCTTTTATAGTTTCTTGTAGGTGGCATAACGGAAATATTTGTTTTGAATCCTATTGCATTTATTTTATCAATCTGAGTTTTACTTGTAACATCATCAATTAAAATTGCTAATTTAGCTTTTCTAGTTTCTATAGGTAAAACCTCGTGAGCATTTATGTTACTATTTATTAGACTATTATTAAGTTCTTTCTTTATTGTTTTTTTAAATTCTTCTTTTTTTATTTTTTGATCAATTTGTTGTTTTTCTTTGTTATATATGACTTTCTCTATTTCTTTTTGAAATATATCTTCTTTTTTAGGATGTTTTTGAATTTCTTTAGGTTTTTGAATTTCTTTAGGTTTTTGAATTTCTTTAGGTTTTTGAATTTCTTTAGGTTTTTGTGTTTTTTCAATTATTATTTGATTTTTATTATTGTTTAGTTGATTTAATTCTTGAGCATCGTAAACATACAAAATATAAATAATTATAACTATAAGTAGGATAATTATTGATAATATAATATTTAATATTTTAAAATTAATACTTTGTTGTTTATTGTTTTTTCTTTTTGAACGTTTTTTTGAATGTTTTCTTTTAGTCATGAAAGTAATATTAAAGTAAGGAATTTTCCTTACTTTAAATTGTAATTAGTTTTTATCTTGATTAACGATTTTACTTGAAGAAATCCAAGGCATCATTTCTCTTAATTTATCACCAGTTTGCTCAATTAATGAAGCTTTAGCGTTATTTCTTTCAGCATTCATTCTTGGGTATCCTGATTGACCTTCTAAGATAAAGTCTTTTGCAAATCTACCATCTTGGATCTCTTTTAAGATTTCTTTCATTGCAGCTTTTGATTCATCATTAATAACTCTTTTCCCAGATACATAATCACCATATTCTGCTGTATTAGAAATAGAATATCTCATATCAGAAATTCCACCTTCATACATTAAATCTACGATAAGTTTTAATTCATGTAAACACTCAAAGTATGCCATTTCTGGAGCATATCCTGCGTCAGTTAATGTTTCAAAACCAGCTTGTACTAATGATACAGCTCCACCACATAATACTGCTTGCTCACCAAAAAGGTCAGTTTCAGTTTCATCTTTAAATGTAGTTTCAATAATTCCAGTTCTTCCACCACCAATAGCAGATGCATATGCTAAAGCAACATCTTTAGTATCTCCAGATGCATCTTGAGCTACAGCAATTAAATCAGGAATTCCTCCACCTTTAGTGAATTCATTTCTTACAGTATGTCCTGGAGCTTTTGGAGCAACCATCATAACATTTGTATTTGCTTCAGGAACAATTCTTCCATAATGAATATTAAATCCGTGACCAAATGCAATGTAAGCACCATCTTTTAAATTTGGCTTGATTTCACTTGCGTAAATATCAGCTTGATTTTCATCTGGTAGTAAAATCATTACAACATCTGCATCAGAAGTTGCATCTGCTACAGTTTTAACTTCAAAACCTTTAGCTTCAGCTTTAGCCCAAGAAGAACCGTCTTTTCTTAATCCAACAACAACTTCAACTCCAGAATCTCTTAAGTTTTCAGCGTGTGCGTGTCCTTGTGATCCAAACCCAATCATTGCTACTTTTTTTGATTTAATTAAATCAATATTACAATCTTTATCGTAGTAAACATTTAATGCCATATTATATATCCTCTATTAATATTTGGGAGGATTATATCGAAATAAAACTAATTTTTAGATAATATGTGTATAAATTTAATATAGGATCAAGATTTGCTAAAAGATATATTTACTAAATTACAAACTTTAAATACGATGTTTACGGCTGAAGAGCTAAATAAATTAGAACCATTTATAAAAAAAGAGATAATAATAAAAAAAGATTCTAAATATGAATTAAACTCAAAATATAAAGTTGGAACAGTAAAAGTTCATAAAAAAAGTGCTACATTAATAGATTTGGTAAACGAACATAAAAATATACCTTTAGATTTTGAACATTTACAAGGAGCATTTGATGGTGATTTTGTATTAGCAAAAAGAGTTTTTAATCCTAGAAGTAAAATTAAAGCAAAAGTAATAAAAATATTTGATGGTAAGAAAATTGATCTTTTAGTTTTTATAAAAGATAATAAGTATTATACAATTAAAGAGAATATTTTGTTACATAATAAAAATAAAGTTAATGCAAGAGAGGGTGAAGTTTTACTTGTAGATAGTAAAACATATGAAGTATCTAAGATACTAGGGCATATTGATGATGCTTCAATTGATGAAAAAATATCTTTATTTTTGTATAAAGAAGATTTCAGGTTAGATAAAAAAATTGAAGTTAATGCAAAAATGGATGATACAAAACAAAGAGTTGATTTAACACATTTAGCTTTTTGTACTATTGACCCTAATTCTGCAAAAGATCATGATGATGCAATTTATTTTGATTGGATAAATGCACATCTTTATGTTGCAATTGCTGATGTTTCATATTTTGTTAAAGAGGGATCTACTCTTGATGTAGAAGCTTTTAAAAAATCAACATCGGCATATTTACCAGGAAAAGTTTTACCAATGCTTCCAAATGAACTAAGTGAAGAAATGTGTTCTTTAAAAGAGGGTGTAGAAAGATATTCATTTGTTTTTAAAATTCATTTGGATTTAGAGAAATTTGAAGTTAAAAAATCTGAACTTTTTGAGGCAGTTATTAAGTCTCAAAGGAAATTCTCATATGGCAGGATTGATAGAGTTTTAGATGAAAAATTAGATACTTATACAAATGAAGAAAAAAAAATATTTGATTATCTTGTTCCTTTATATGAAGTGACAAAAAACTTTAGAGCAAAAAGATTAAAGAAAGGGTATGATTTTAGAAGCACTGAATTTAGGTTAAAATTAGATAATAAGAAAGAAATACAATCTATTGAGGTAGAAAAATCTACTGCTTCTCATCAGTTAGTAGAAGAGTGTATGTTATTAGCTAATATTGAAGCTAGTAAAAAAGTAAACTCTGTTGGAATATTTAGAATTCATGAAGAACCACCTTTTAAAGCTATTTCAAAACTTGTAGATGATGTAAACTCATTAGGAATAAAAGTAAAACTTCAAAATGATGTTCATGATACAATAATTCATATACAGGAAAAAGCTAAACACACTACTATGGCTGAGGAAGTTGATGATTTAATAATTCATGCACAAACGCAAGCAAAATATAGTTCAAAGAATCTTGGGCATTTTGGCTTAGGTTTTAAGTCTTATTCACATTTTACTAGTCCTATTAGAAGGTATTCAGATTTAGTCTTGCATAGAATTCTAAAATCACGTAAAACTCCTAATAATATTGATGAAATCTGTGATCATATTTCTGTGCAAGAGAGAAAAATTGATCAAATGGTTTGGGATTATGAAGATAGAAAGTATGCTAGATGGGCTTTGAAAAATTTAGGTCTTGAAGTAAAAGTTCAAATAGTTGATCTTGAGCGTGGAATTGCTATAACCAACGGTCAAATACCTGGTGCAAAGATTAATTTAGATAATTACAAGGGGCAAGTTTTATTTTCTAAACAAAAAGTTATTATTAAATCATCGGATATTGTTTCTAAGCAAATTGTGGGCTCATTAAAATATTAGATTTTAATATTGAAGAAAAGGAAGAATATAATTATGCCAATACAAGAAGTGTTAGACTTTATTGTGGAAATAGAGAAATTAAAAGATGTTCATAGAAAGACAAAACCAGTAGGCTTAGAAAGATATGAAAATTCTGCTGAACATAGTTGGCATGTATGTATATCTGCATTGATGTTAAAAGACTATGCTAATGAAGCAATAAATATTGATCGTGTTATAAAAATGCTTTTAATTCATGACTTAGGTGAGATTGATGCTGGAGATACAATTGTTTATGAAAGTGAAACTAAAGAGTTAAAGCAAAAAGAAGAAGATGGGGTTAAAAGATTACTTGATATTTTACCTAAAGGTGAGACAAATAAGTATTTATCTCTTTGGCATGAGTTTGAGTTAGGAGAAAGTGCTGATGCAAAATTTGCTAAAGCTATTGATAGGGTTCCACCTTTACTACATAATATATATGGTGGTGGGCATAGTTGGAAAGATAATAATGTACCTAAAGAAAAAGTATTTGATTTAAATAGTAGGATTGCTAAAGGTAGTAATGAACTTTGGGATATATTAAAAAATAAATTAAATAAAGCAGTAGATAATGGAATACTTAATTAATAAGATAGGTAATGTAAATTACAAATTTTTCCTAGTTCATATTGTCCCCTATGGGAATGCATATAAGTATAAATGCAAATCATAAATTAATATTACCATAAAAAATATCACCATTCCCCAGCTTTGGTAACGACAAAGAAACGTTTATTTTCAGGAACTTGGTATATTGATAATTTTTAACAATAATTAAAAATATTATAAAATTAATTGTAAATTAGAATATGCGTGCCCAAGCTGGAGCTTAGCACGAGTTAATGCTATAAGTTATATTATTTATAAATAGATTATAAAAATATATAATAATTTAGCAAACTTTTTTATATTTTTGATACAATTGTTTGAAAATATAAAAACATAAAAAATTATTAATAAAAGGGAAAGAAACAAATGAAAACACTAATAATATTTATAATAACCCTACTAATAACATCTTGCTCAATTGCAAAACAAGAGAATATAAAAGTAGTAAAAACAAACTATGATATAGAAAAATGTAAAAAGAAAAACTATACAGAAGAAGATTTAAAACAGTTTGAAGAACTTATAAAAAATAAAGAGATACAAGGTTATAACTGTGCTGGTATTTATTATATAAAAG
>JAAETO010000111.1 GCA_024228275.1 Arcobacter sp. | reverse complement strand
TTTTATACTTACTGCTAAAAAAGCTATGTTACTGTTAAGTATTGATATTTATATTTTCCAATATTTTTAGCCCTCAATAGTATGGTTTTTGGATTAATTTCCATATTGAATTCATCTAATTGTTTAAACCAGGACAAATAGTTTAACAAGTATTTTGTAGCTACTCCATGAAATCTTTTAATCCAGTCTTTTAACCTGTAATGATAGGAATTTACATTTTTAATATGTACAATGTCTTTCTTTACCTTTTCTCCTTTTGATAAGTTTATGTAACCATGCCTTACAGAATTTTCTTTAGTAAACTTTTTGTAAACAGTCTTATTATCAGAACATAATAATGAATCATTTGCAATCATTGATATGAATTCCTGGGATAGAAATTTAGCATTGAATTTTTCAAATATTTTGTTTATTGTATTTTTATTCCTGTCCCTGCTTATAAATACACATACTTTTTCTTTTATTAAGCTCAGGTTCTTTGCTTTACTTCCCCGTTTTCTAGCTTTACGTTTTAGTTTTTTGCTCC
>JAAETO010000110.1 GCA_024228275.1 Arcobacter sp. | reverse complement strand
GAAATTAAATTGATAGATAAGTTTGAAATGGTGAAGTAATATTTTATTTTTTTTATAACGACAAACATTCCTGTAAGTTTTTTATTCCAACTAATACTTTCTCCGATAAATTTATATTTTGAATTTTATATTTTAATAAGGATTCGTTTTCTAAATAAAAATTTGGGTTACTTTTATTGAGAATTACGTTTTCTACAGAAACACTTACTTCGTTTAATTTTTCAATTATACTTTCTGCTTCAGAGTGTGAAAGTATGTCTGTATTTATAACTAAATTTATCTCTGTCTTTTTACTTCTAAATATTTCTTCTGTTTTTTTGTAATCTTCTTGCTGCTTGTTTAACTTCAATAATATTTTGTCTTTTTCAACTTCTACATTTCCTAATTTAATTCTGGAGACA
Source organism: Arcobacter sp. (assembly GCA_024228275.1). Taxonomy (GTDB): domain Bacteria; phylum Campylobacterota; class Campylobacteria; order Campylobacterales; family Arcobacteraceae; genus Halarcobacter. The sequence continues at coordinate 3,024 of JAAETO010000110.1, read as the reverse complement.
ATTTCTTTTTTCTCTTTTATTTTTGTCCGAAGAGAAATTAATTTATTTATCCAAATCAAAGAAATAGATGGAAGTTTAAAAAACTTTAACGCCAACGCTGTTGGTGGCATATCAAAAATTATAATTTCCTTATCAGAATATTTAGTTAAAATATCTTGGAAAGCAATTAGAATTCCATACTCTTCAATTCCAGGAGAGTCTTTAAGAATTTTGAATTCTTCAAGAAGATTAAACGCTGATAAATATGTGTTTGATTTTATTAAATCATTTTCAACTTCACTTAAATATTTCTTAATCTTTTCTGATATGTTTATTTCTAAAACGGATAAGTTTGGAATTATGTTTTTTGGTTTTGTGTTGAGTTGAGTTTGAAATATATCAGATAGGTTATGTGCTGGATCAAGTGATACTAATAAAACACTTTTGTTTTTTGATAATTCGATTGCGGTTAGTGACGAAACAGTAGATTTACCAACACCTCCTTTACCTATAAAAAACAAAAACTTTCTGTCATTATTATCATTCATAAAATGAAATATAAGAAAGCGTTAGATAAACTCAAATCAAAGATATTTTAGAAACTAATATTGATTGTTTTTGCGAATCCAACATTTTGTGTTGGATGTGGCAATCGGTCTGTGCTGACCACTCACTTACAACAGATAGCTTCGTTGAAAAACTCTCCTCGCAATAACATCTTTTGTTTTTATCGTATTGAAAGAGTTTGTCTTTTAAGCGACTGAAATATCTCAAACTTTAACAGTTATGAGATTCTTCATTCAGTAAAAGACACTTAATTCAGAATGACAAATTAGTGAATATAAAACTCAATCTACTTTTTACCATTATAAATTATTTTTCTAATCGAGTCGAATTGTAAATATGGATAATCTGCACGAATTTTTTCAATTGCATCTCCGGCACTAACTTCTAATTCTCTAAGATTGTCAAATCTTTTTCTAATTTTATAATCTCTAACTGATTTCTTATTTATTAAACCGCGTGTATTTAATATATCATATATGTCATCAGAAATTAATTCTGCTAATGGATTATTTATTTTATCTAAGCTCATAATATCTCCTTTCAAGATTTTATAACTATATAGACTTTTCTAAATTCAATATGTTCCATTAATTCTTAATTATTTGTCATTTTAATTACACTCGTGCGTTTTAAAATAAAAAAGGAATACTCTTTTGAGTATTCCTTTTTCTGTAAAATTTATTTTATATAATAAAAACAATATCGTTTCTAGAAATGGAAAGTAACAATTTATCATTTCGAACATGCTTTTCGTGAGAAATCTTTAATTATAATAACTAAAGATTTCTCAATCGCTAAAAAACTAGCTCATTTCGCAATGACACTCTTTAAGATATTATTTCTAAACAAAGTTTTTTATATAACTATTAAATTTTTAAACTAGCTTTTATTTTATCTGGTATTATATCTTTATGAACTAGTATTGCAATTGTTTTTAATCGAACATATTGTTCTGACATATACCAAAATCCATCATACTTCTTATTTTTTGATCCCCAAGAGTTTTTTGTATAATAGAATTTTGTTCCTTCTTGATTTTCTGCAATTCCCACTATATTCATTAAATGGTCATCTGTTACATCAAAATTTTCAAAAGCTTCTTGTCTATCTTTTTGAGTAATTTGTTTTTCTTTTGCTAACTCATCCTCTTCAATTATTTCTTTATTTTCTGAAACTATTGCAATGCCTTCTTTCCTATCAAAATTATCTTTTCCTGTATCACCATCCCAAGCTATAGAGTAACCATTTTCTATTGAGTTATCCATAATTGCAATCAGTTCATTTATTGGAATATTATAATATTCATTATTTGTCCAATTATCAGGAAGTTGCAAATTAAACTTTTCATAAAATGGTTGATGGGTATATGATGTTAACTCAATATAATTATCGGAATCTATTCCTGTTTCATCTGCAAAACTTTTTGGTGTATAGTTTTTTCCTTTATATTTAAAGTTTGATGGTGGTGTGCCTAAATAAATATCTAATACAGCTTCAATAGATTTTTTCCAATTTGGTGTAATTTTATCTTTGCTACTTAAAACTCCATCTAACATACCTTGTAATACTGAAGACATTTCTGCTTGGTTGTGATAATCTAAACCAATATTTTTTCCTGAATAAACTTCTTCTGGAACTATACCATGTTTTTTAATTACATCAAAAACATCATGAGCTTGTCCACCACTTCCAAAATTACTTGTTCCGTGATATCTAATATATTTTTCCGCCATTGGAACTAATTTGTATCTAACTGTAAACATTTCAGAAATATCTAATTCATCTTTTCCTAAACGTATTAATTCGTTTTCTAAAAAGGAAGATGTTGCAAAAGACCAGCAAGTCCCTGTTTTACCTTGACTTTTTACCGGTGTAGTTTTTACTTCGTGTAACATATTAAATTTTTGTTCAATGTTTGATTGAGCAAAGGCTACGCTAAAAATTAAAATGGTTAATAATAGAATAAATTTTACTTTCATAATGTTTCTCTTATGTTTTAAATTGAAATATATTTATTAAAAATATAATGGATAAAGAAAAATGAAAACAATCATATCATATTTAACATTGATTATTATTTTGATCTCAATTACCTCTTGCAAAGATAATAAACAACCAAATAACAAATCGATTCAAAAATCTAAATTTGCTTTAGTTGTTCATGGTGGAGCAGGTTCAATTACAAAAGGTAAATATTCTATTGAAAAAGAAAATGAATATAAAAACAAATTAGAAGAAGCTTTAAAAGTAGGTTACGAAATTCTAAATGCAAATGGTAGTTCGGTTGATGCTGTTGAAAGTGTAATTAGAGTTCTTGAAGATTCTCCTCTTTTTAATTCTGGAAAAGGTGCTGTCCTAACTGAATTAGGCGATGTAGAATTAGATGCATCAATTATGGATGGTAAAAATATTAATGCTGGGGGAGTTGCTGGTATTAAACATATTAAAAATCCAATTACTCTTGCAAGATTTGTTATG
>JAAETO010000109.1 GCA_024228275.1 Arcobacter sp. | reverse complement strand
TGGAAAACTTGCAATTAAAACAACAACACAATTAAACACACAAAAGGATTTATCTTTAGCATATACACCTGGTGTAGCACATCCATGCTTAGAGATTCAAGCAAATCCTGAAGATGCATTTAAATATACTGCAAAAAGAAATCTTGTAACTGCAGGATTAATAAACGCTTGTGATATTATTAAAAAAAATATAGAGGATTTAAAAGTAGTAGTTATTGGTGCTGGGGCTGCTGCTATTTCTTGTGCTAGAATGTATAAGTCTGTTGGTGTTAAAAATTTAATAATGTGTGATTCAAAAGGTGTTATAAATGATTCAAGAGATGATTTAAACAAATTTAAAAAAGAGTTTTCAATATCAGAAAATATTACAAAATTAGAAGCATTTAGAGAAGCTGATGTAGTTTTAGGATTGTCAAAACCAGGTACTTTCACACAAAAACATATTGCTGTAATGGCAAATGAGCCTATTGTGTTTGCTTTATCAAATCCTACTCCAGAACTTTATCCAGAAGAAATTTTAGCTATTAGAGATAAAGCAATAGTTGGTACTGGTAGAAGTGATTTTCCTAACCAAATAAATAATGTAATCGGGTTTCCCTTCATTTTTAGAGGTGCATTAGATGTTCAAGCTAAAAAAATTAATATGCAAATGAAAAAAGCTGCAGCATATGCAATTGCTGATCTAGCTAGGAATCCAGTCACTCAAGAGGTAAAAGAAATTTTTGGAGAACATCTTACTTACTCTAAAGAATATATAATTCCAACTGCCTTTGATAAAAGACTTATTGTTGAAGTTTCAAGTGCTGTTGCTAAAGCTGCTGTAGATTCTGGAGTTGCAAGAATTAAAAAATTTGATTTAGAAGAATACAAAGAAAAACTATCTAAAATGATTTGAATCTAATTCATGGTATTATTTCAAGCTAATTTTAATTTGAAATAATACTAGGGATAAAATGAAAGAATATATACTACTAATTGATACTATTGATGAAAAAGGACTTGTTTATAATATTTCAAAAGTACTTTTTGCAAATAATCTTAATATAGAACAAAATGCTGAATATGTTGAAAAAGAATTTAATAAATTTTTTATGAGAACCGTTATTTCTGGAGATATTAATAGAAATATTCTTTTAAAAGAACTTACAGAAGTTTTACCAGACAATTCTACAATTAAACTTAATATTAAATCAAAAAAAGATATTATAATTTTAGCTACAAAAGAATCTCATGTTTTAGGAGATTTACTAATTAGATATATTGATGGGGAATTAAATGCTAATATTAAAGCTGTTATAGCAAATCATGATTATTTAAAAGATTTAGTTGAAAGTTTTAATATTCCATTTCATTGTGTTAGTGCAGAAGATATGGAGAGAGAAGCACATGAAGAAGTAGTTATTAATAAGATTAGAGAATATAATCCAGAACTAATTGTTTTAGCAAAATATATGAGAATTTTAACTCCAAATTTTGTACAAACCTTTCCTCAACAAGTTTTAAATATACATCATTCTTTTTTGCCATCTTTTATTGGTGCAAATCCTTATAAACAAGCACATCATAGAGGTGTAAAAATTATAGGTGCTACTGCGCATTATGTAACTAATGATTTAGATGAGGGACCAATAATAGACCAAGGCGTAGTAAGAGTTGATCATAGTTTTACTTGGCAGGATATGAGAAGATCAGGTAGAAATGTAGAAAAAGTAGTACTATCTAATGCTTTACAATTATTATTAGATGATAAGGTATTTGTATATGATAATAAAACGGTAATATTATAATATGTTTAATATAGTATTATTAGAGCCGAGAATACCTGGAAATGTTGGAACAATAGGAAGATTAGCTTTTGCTTTAAATTGTAAATTACACTTAATAAAACCATATGGTTTTGGAGAGATTACGGAAAAAGAAGTTAGACGTGCAGGGCTTGATTATTGGTCTGAACTAGAAGTACATGAATATGAAAACATAGAAGATTTTTGGTCAAAAAATCCATTCACAAATAGACATTTTTTTGCAACTACTAAAACAAAACAAGTTTACTTTGATGCTAAATTTGAAGTAAATGATTATTTATATTTTGGAAGAGAAGATGCAGGATTACCAGAGGATTTATTAGCTAAAAATAAAAATGGATGTATCACTATTCCTATGACAAATAATGCTAGAAGTTTAAATATTGCTAATTCAGTATCTATAATTGCATATGAAGCACTAAGACAGAACTTTGATTATTTTAAGTAATCAAAGTTCAATATTTACTTTAAAAGTTTTCCCACTCGTCAGATGAGTTATTTGAAGTAATAGCTTTGGTAGCTTCTAATTTTTTAGACTCAGGTGTAGAAGGTTTAGGAATCTCCTCTTTTTTTACACTTGATATAGACCTTTTATAAATAGCATTTCTTTCTGTAGATATATCAATACTATTTTTACCTTCAAATTCTTTTTGATCTGAATTTAATACAATATCTTTTGCTAAATTAGATGTATTTAATGCAATCTCTTTTGTTTGATTTGCGACTGTTGCATTTTTCTGAGTTTGTTGGTCTAAGGAATTAATAGTGTCATTAATTTGAACTATTCTAGATTCTTGTTCTTTTGAAGAAGTTGAAACTTCTGAAATTAAAGATATTGTTTTATCAATATTAGCATTTAAAGTTTCATATCCTTTAATCATCTCATGAGAAATAGATTTACCTTCATTAGCTTTAGTATTAGCATTTTCAACAATATTTTTAATCTCTTTTGCTGCTTCTGCACTTCTACTTGCAAGATTTCTAACTTCTTGAGCAACTACAGCAAAACCTTTTCCTGATTCTCCTGCCGTTGCAGCTTCAACTGCAGCATTTAGAGATAAAATATTCGTTTGAAAAGCAATTTGATCAATTACAGTTATGGCTTCATTGATAGAAGAAACTTGTGTATTAATTTCATCCATTGCATTTGTAGTTTTTAATGCTAATTTCTCACCTTGACTTGCAGACTGAGTAACTTCATTCGCGAATTTGCTCATATCTAGTATTCTTTCACTTGTTGTCTTTACATTTCTAGTAACATCTTCTAAAGAAGCTGCAGTCTCTTCTAATGAAGCTGCTGCTTCATTAGAAGCTTGATTTAATGTATCAACATTCGAAAGTAGACTATTTGATGATTGATCAATAATTAGGCCATTCTTTTTGTTTTCTACTAACATTTCAGTTGTTGAAACTCCTAAAGAATTTACACTATTACAAAGTTTGAGTATACTTCCTTCTATATTAATTATTTCTACTTTTTCCGTGTAATCATATTTAGAATATTTTGACAAAACAGTTTGTATATTAATAATATTGCTATTTAAACTATCAAGCATTTCATTTATTACATTTTTTAATTGGTTTAATTCTGTAGAATTTGATTCTTTAGAAATTCTATTTGATAAATGACCAACTTTTATTTTATTAGCAATATTAGTTGCTTCTGCAATTAAAGATTTGTCTTTTTCAAGATTATTTTTTGTATTATGTATATTTTTATTAATAATCTTTGACATATTTCCTAATTCATCAGATTTACTATCATCTAGTAAATAAACTTCTTTGGTCTCGTTATTTAAAAAAGAGAAAAATTGAGTTAATCCTTTTTCAAAATTTTTTAATGATGAAGAAATATTTCTACTTAAATAAAAGATATACATAATAACTAAAATAGAAATAAAAATTTTAAAACATAGTGTGTATAAATTAATTTCTTCTTTCTCTTTATTTGATAGAGTATTTATCTTCTCTGATAATGATTTTAAAATCTTATCAGATTTATGAATAGTTACTCTCATATTACCTAATAAACCACTGTTATGTGTTAATCCTTTTTTCTCTTCAAGTTTTACTAAATTATTAAAACTTATTTTATAAGATTTTAATAAACCCAACATATCAGGGTAAGAATTAGTTTCTATTAATTTATTGATTTTTGAATTAAATTTTTTATGATATTTTTTATCAAATCTTAGCATAAAATCTTTTTCTTGTTTTCTTAAATCATAAATGGTTGATAATAGTTTTGTGTCATCTTGTTTTTTAGCAAATGCTTGGACAAGATGGACATTTTTTCTTAAATCACCATATAATCCATCTTTGGGATTTAAACCAATTTTCTGCTGTAGTTTTACCAGGTTAAAAAAATCATTACTATAAGATATAATGATATTATTAAAATCAATAACTTCTTTAACATTTAAATCAAAGTATTTTAGTTTATTTTTTAAATCAACTTCAATTTTACTTATTTTATTTGTTGTTTTTTTAAATTTATCTAAATATTTTAAATTTTTTCTCATTAAAAAGTCTTTTTCATGCTTTCTTAAGTTCAACATCTCATTATTTAAAAGCTGTATATTAGACTTAATTAAAGTAACTCGCTCAATTATTTTAATATTTTTATTTTGAGCACCTCCCATAACCAATAAACTACAAACAACTATTGCTAACAAAATCATTAGTTTTTTATTTATACTTAGGTTCTTTAACATATTAACCTTTCAATATTTTATATAATAATAATACAAAAAATTAATTTAACTATTTATTAAAAATAATAATATAATATTTAATAGTAGGTTAAGCTTATCTAATACGACGATTAAAGTTTTATTTTTATAAAAAGAACATTAGCTATTTTTAAAAGATTTTTACATATATTATATGTGCTAAGAGTATCATTTATTAATGAAGTAGCCATTTTAGAAGTAATCTTATTGTTTTTCATTAAGTCATCAATTTTATTGTTATTTATAATATCTAAGTTTTTAAGGCGACTCTTGTTAGTTTCTATTCTAGTATAAATTTCTAATTCATTTGATTTAAAGTTTTTTAATTTGTTTACCTCAATAATAAAAGTTACTAATTCTTTTTTTAAGTATTTATATTCTTCTTTGATATTCTGATTATTACTATTTAAATAGTAGTTCATATTTATTTGAATATCTCTTGTATCTTTCAATATTTTTACTATCATATTAGAAGATCTTTTTAATTCAGATAAATATTTAACCTGTTCTTCATTCATATTTTGTTGTGATTTTAATGCAAATTCAATAATTTTACTATAAAGTACTTTTAAATCATTTTGATATATGTCATCAATATTAGTATTTATTATTCTTGGATTTAATAAAGCTTTTGTTATATCCTCTTTACTTTGTAGATTAGTTGTATGCATAGAAAGTGCATGTAAAATAGCTTTTTGAGAATTATCATAAAGATGAATAACTTCTTTTTGAATTGATATTATTGCATTATATGGTATTGTTATATTTGTTTTTTCTAAATATTTTGGTTTTGAGGCTTTTTTTACTTTTTCATTTATGAATGTTTTTGATAATTGAACAATAATAGGAATAAAAGGGTATAAAACAATTATTCCAATAAGATTAAATATAGTATGAAACAATGCTAATTTCATACTAAAGTTATTTTCACTTATTCCTAAAAAAGGAGAAAGTAAATCGACTAAATCTTTTATCTGATATATTAAAAAAAGTGCCATTAGTGCTGTAATTATATTAAATATAAAATGCCCAAAAGCTAACCTTTTTCCATTTTGGTTTGAAGTAAGTGATCCTAATATTGCAGTAACTGTTGTACCTACATTAGCTCCTATTGCTAAAGAAAGGGCATCTATATATAAAATATTACCTCCTGCAAGAGCAGTAATAATAATTGCCATTGTAGCTCCACTTGATTGTATTACAACTGTAGCAATGGCGCCCAAAAAGATATAAAATAATATGCCATAAATTCCATCTATTGAGTATACAGATAAGTCAATAGCTTCCCTTAAAGTATCAAAACCTTCTTTCATATAAGCAATACCTAAAAAAATGAATCCTAAACCTAATAAAATATTTGCAAAGCCTAAGTAATAATTTTTTTTTGAAAATTTAAATAATACGCCAAAAATTATCATAGGCATTGCGTAAAGAGATATTTTTAACTTAAGTCCCAATGAAGATACTATCCAAGCAGTTGTAGTACTTCCTAAATTGGCACCAAAAATTATTGAGATACCTTTTGTTAATGATATTAACTCTACAGAAAGAAAAGATATAACTATTACTGATATTAAAGAAGAACTTTGTACCATTGTTGTTGAAAAAAAACCTGTAAGAATTGATCTAAATTTATTTTTTGTAAGTTTTTCTAAAATACTTTCTAACTTACCTTGAGAAAATATTTTAAAACCATCTTCCATAAAGTTCATTCCAATAAGGAATATAGCAATACCTGCAAGAATTATTTTTATATTTTCTTCTGATATAACAATAAAAGCTGTTATAATAAATAGTAATATAATTAACAATTTTTTAATCATAACTTATTATAATACAATTTATAAAAAAATAAAATAGTAGGGGCTTACTTGTATAAAATTTTAGTTTTAGAAGATGATATATTATTCTTAGAAACATTAGAAGATTTTTTAAGTGATGAGGGTTTTATAGTTAAAACTGCAAAAGATGGTGAAGAAGTTATTGAATTATGTTATGAAAACAATTACGACTTATACCTTTTTGATATTAATGTTCCTAAGTTAAATGGTATTGATCTATTAGATCAATTACGAAAAAATGGCGATGAAACAGCAACAATTTATTTAACTTCTTATAAAGATAAAGATATGTTGACTCAAAGTTTTTTAACTGGATGTGATGACTATTTAAAAAAGCCTGTAGATTTAGATGAATTACTACTAAGAATTAATTCTTTACTTAAAAGAAGTGGTAAACCGTTAAATGAAATAAAATTATCTGAAGAACTTTATTTCAATCCTAAAACAAGAAGAGTATTAAATAATGGTGAAGATTTATTTATTACGAGTAAAGTTATTGATTTATTAGAACTTTTTATTGAGAAAAAAACTTCAATAATAACAAAAGAGATGATTATAAATAAATTATGGAGCTTTAATGAAGATTATAGTGAAGGTTCAATTAGAGTTTATATAAATAATTTAAAAAAATTATTAGGTAAAGAAAAGATAAAAAATATTAAAGGTATTGGATATAAAATTGAGCTATAAAAAGAAAAATTTTATTATTACAAACTCAATTATTGTTGTTTTTGTTCTTCTTTTATCTTTATTAGCTAATTATTATTTAAACTATATATTTGGTTTTAATAAAAATACGTTTGTACTTATAGTCATTTTTGTACTTATATTTGGTTTATGTTTATATTTAATATTAAGTAAAACAATATTTGACCCTTTATTTAAAAGTGATGAAAATTTACAAAAAACTGTAAAAGAAACACTACATGAACTTAATATACCAATTTCAACGATTAAATTAAATACACAAATGTTAGAAAAGAAAATTACAGATCAAAAAGAACTAAAAAGATTAAATAGAATTAAACTAGCTTCAAATGAGCTATTAAAATTATATGAAAATATGGAGTATCAAATTAAAAAAGAGATTGATAGAATTGATACTACAACTTTTGACTTAAATGAAATAATTTTAAAAAGTTTAGATAAATTTGAAGACATTAAAAAAGACATTAAAATAACAGTAAATATAAATGATGTAAAAATTTGCAGTGATATTAATGGTTTTGAAAAAGTAATTGATAATCTTATTTCAAATGCTTTGAAGTACAATATTAATCATAATGGAATAATTAATATAACTTTAGATAATGAAATTCTTACCTTTTATAATACTGGTAAAGAAATTGATACTAAAAACCTTTTTATAATTTTCGATAAATATTTTCAAGAAGATACATCTATAAATGGTTTTGGTTTAGGATTAAATATTGTTAAAGAGTTTTGTGATAGAAATAAAATTGATATAAAAATAATACCATCTGATAATGGTAATAGTTTTATTTTAAATTTAGAAAATATAATTCAAAAAAACAATAAATAATTTAAAATATGATAAAATTGTAACTATACTAAAGCAAAAGGATATTTATGAATGAAACACTTATTTTACCAATAGCAATAATCATTTTTGCTTTAATTATAATAGCTAAAGGAGTAAGAATAGTTCCTCAATCTGATTTATTTGTTATTGAAAGATTAGGTAAGTTTAATACTATATTACATGGAGGTTTTCACGTAATTATTCCAATCGTAGATTCTGTAAGGATAATATTAACTTCAAGAGAACAATTAGTAGATATAGAAAAGCAATCAGTTATCACAAAAGATAATGTAAATATTTCAATTGATGGTATTGTTTTTTGTAAAGTTGATGATGCTAGAGAAGCTACCTATAATGTAGTTAATTTTAAAAATGCAATTGCTAATTTAGCTATGACAACTTTAAGATCAGAAATTGGTGGCATGGATTTAGATGATACTTTATCTAATAGAGAATCATTAAATGCAAAACTACAAAGTGAACTAGGAAGTGCTGCTGCTAACTGGGGAATTAAGGTTACTAGAGTAGAAATATCAGATATCTCTGTTCCCGCTGAAATAGAAAGAGCTATGAATATGCAAATGGAAGCTGAGAGAGAAAAAAGAGCTATTGAAACAAAAGCTAGAGCAGATAAAGAAGCAGTTATTAGAAGTGCAGAAGCATTTAAACAAGAAGAGGTACTAAAAGCAGAAGCAATTGAAAGAATGGCAGATGCAAAAAAATATGAGCAAGAAAGAATAGCAGAAGGTCAGCAAGAAGCAATGAGACTTATTAATGAAGCAATGGCTAAGAATGAAAAGGCAGCTGAGTTCTTACTTGCAAAAGATAGAATTGTAGCTTTTAAAGCACTTGCAGAAAGTCCATCAAATGATAAAATGATCTTGCCTTATGAAGTGGCACACATGATTGGAAGTACAAGTGTATTAGGCGATGCATTTTTTAAAGGTGTGAGTAATGGAAATACAAACAATGCTTCTTGATATAATTAATCCATATATATTACTTGGAATAGGTGTAGTATTAATAGGATTGGAAGCAGTTATTGCTTCTTTTATTTTAATATGGTTTGGTTTAGGCTTTATTATTACTGCAATTTTAAGTATGTATTTTGATTTTTCTGATGGTATTTGGCAACTTGGTGTTGTAGCAATTATATCAATGTCTTTTATATTACTATTTAGAAAAAGAGTTTTAGAAAAGTTTTTATCTTCTGAAAAAAATATTAATGATAACTTTTTAGAAGAGGGTGGATATGGTGAAATCAAAAATCAAAAAGTCTTTTTTAAAGGAACATATTGGGAGATTGATGGTTCTTTAGATGCAAATAAATTCAAAGAGGGACAAAAGGTTATAGTAAAAAAAACTTTTAAAAACTTTGCTTTTATTGAACATATAAAAGAAACTGTTTAAAACAAAAAATCACTCTTTAACTACTTTGTATATTTCTTATAATTTTATTGGAAATATACGAAGTTTGGGATAAATCTTCTTCTAAGTTCTAAGAATTTATTAAATAATAAATACTTTGATTAAATTACTTTTGCAAAGTTACACTCCAATTTTTATATTTAGGCTTAGTTCTTATATCATCTATTTGACTTTGCTTAAGATTTGGATAAGACATAGTTTTCCCATCCCATACTATACAAGGAAAAACTTTCTCTTTTTTAAATAACTTTTTAATTTTTTCAAACATCAAAAAATTTATCTTTTATCTTTTTTTCTAACTCTTCAATAGTTTCTATTGCATCTTTATCGTGATCTGTAAAACCCCAATTAACAAGAATTGAATCAATTCCTGCATTATTAGCTGCAAAAATATCTTTATGAGAGTCACCAATTACTTGCGCATTTTCTTTTTTAGTATCATGTTCATCTAAAATCTTATAAAGCATTTCAGGATGTGGTTTTGCATTTTTTACAGAATCATAACCTAAAATAGTTTTAAAATGATGGCCAATACCAACATAATTTAACATTTTCTTTGCAAAATTAGAATTTGCATTAGTAGCAACAGTAAGAATAAAATCAGATTTTAAATCATTAATTAACTTTTCTATACCATGATATAACTCTAAATCATTAAAACAATTAGAATCATAATATTCTTCAAATAATATTGTTTGTTCTTTTGTAAATTCTTTGGTACCATAAAAAAACTCAGAAGCATTTATCCTTGGATCATTTACTTTCTCTAATACATACTTTTTTTCAAGTTTTTCAAACCCTAAGTTTTGTCTAACATAATTGATCGTATTAGTTATTGATGTACCACTATCAACTAAAGTTCCATCCATATCGAACATTAATACACGCATTGATTTCCTTATAATATTTTTATGATTATAAACTTATATAAGAAAAAATAAGATTAAATATAAATATTATTTTTAAATCATATAAAAAAATAAATATTTAGAATTAGTATTAAAAAAATTAACAAAAAATTAACATATTTTAAATAATATAAATAAACTAGGATGTATATGAATAAAATTTTACCTTTTCTTACAGTAATAACTCTTATTGTAGTTATTATTTTAGTTTTTATTACTAACTCTAATCCAAAAAGAATGATAGTCGTTCAAGACAATAATCATACGAAAGAAGCTCTAGAAATCGAATTAAATAACTATAAAGACTCTCAATGTGGTATGACAATTGAAACAACAAAACACTCAGCACAAGTAGTTTCTCCTGAAGGTAAAACATGGTTTTTTGATGATACTGGATGTTTAGCATTATGGTATAGTAATATTAAATTTAAAGATGATGCAATTGTTTGGGTTTTTTCTAATGATACAAATAAGTATATAAATGGGAAAAAGGCTTGGTATTCAAAAACAGATCAAACTCCAATGGCTCATGGCTTTGGGGCTTATAAAAATGAAAAGATGGGTATGATTAGTTTTAATGAAATGATAATAAAAGTTAATAACAATGAAACTCTTAGAAATCCAATAATTAAAAAACAACTAGGTAAATAATGGAAAGTATAAGTATTTTAACAATTATATCTATAGCATTTTTAGGATCTTTTGGTCATTGTATTGGTATGTGTGGAGGTATAGTTGTAGCTTATTCAAGTACCAAAATAAATACTGGTTGGTCAAAAACAAAACAATCAATATCTCATATTTTATACTCATTTGGAAGAATTACTACTTATATAATTTTTGGATTTATTTTTGGATTACTGGGCAGCGTTGTAACATTTGATAATATTACAAGTGGAATATTACTTTTATTCACTGGAAGTATGATGATTTTAGTTGGACTATCTCTGAGTGGTAAACTAAAATTTCTTACAAATTTAGAGCACTCTATATCAAAAACACCTATATATCAAAAGACATTTAGATCTTTAATATCTTCAGATAATCTTTTTAGTTTTTATCTTCTAGGTATGTTAAATGGTCTTTTACCATGTGGTTTTGTTTATGTTTTTGCTATAACGGCTGCAAGTACAGGTAGTCCTTTTTGGGGTGCTTTTGTTATGCTAATATTTGGTTTAAGTACACTTCCTGCTATGTTTTCATTAGGTTTTTTTGTAAGTATTTTTAAACAAATAACTATTAGAAATCTTTTTATAAATATTGCTTCAATATTAGTAATTCTTTTTGGATTTTACATCATGTATAATGGCTATGAATATATTATGGATCCAAATAGATCTATTTTAAGTTGTCATATATAATGCCTTATATTATAAATTTATTTTTTTTATTTGTTTTGTAATATAATACAAAAAAAAATTAAAGGAGATTATATTGCTTAAAAACAAAAAGAGATATTTCTCATTTTTTGGTATTTTACTATCAACAGTATATCGTAAAATCTGTTCATGTCTTAGTACGATTTCTTCACTTCTAAGTCAAAACTTACCAAAAATAAGAAAACTCTTATTTTCAAAACAGTTAAAACCAATCAAACAATATTCAACAAATAATATATAAATAAAATAGGAAAAAAAGTATATGGAAAACAAAAAATTAACTTCAAGCTTAGTTGCAAGCTTACTAATAGCAACAAATCTTTATTCTGCAGAAGAATTATCGTCAATTACAGTTACAAGTGCTACAAAATCTGAACAATCAATAGAAGATATTACATCAAATGTAGATGTTATAACAAGTGACGAATTAGAAGAAAGACATTTTACTTCACTAGCAGACGCTTTAAATTCTTTACCTGGAATATCATTTACAAGTAATGGTGGGATAGGAAGTACAATTTCTTTAAGTTTAAGAGGTACAAGTAATAATAGAACATTAATCTTAATTGATGGAATAAAATTTAAAGATCATTCTAGTATAAGTGGTACTGATATTTCAACACTAATGATTACTGATATAGAAAGAATTGAAATTATTAAAGGTGCTCAGTCTGGTATCTGGGGTGCTGATGGGGCTGCTGGAGTAATTAATATTATTACAAAGAGTGCAGAAAATAATAGTTTTAATGGAAATATATTTACTGAAATAGGTAGTTTTAATACTAAAAAATATGGAACTCAATTATCTTATGGTAACAAATCTTTTGATATTAAGTTTGATGCCCAAAGAATATCTACTGATAGTTTTACTTCTAGAGCACCAAAAGGTACTGACCTTGATAAATATGAAGATGATAAATATGAAAATACGACATTAAATTTAAAATCAAACTATTATATAAATGATAATACAAAAATCAATTTTTTTGTTACTGATATTGATTCTCTGAAAGAATATGATGGTTTTAGTGGACCAAATGATACTTTGATGAAAAACGATTCTAAATCAAGAATTTATAACTTAGGATATAATCAAAAATATAAAAATCATGATTTTATATTAAATATTAATAAAGCGAATATAAAAAGAGATCAAATAGGCACTACATGGGGTGTTAAATTAACTAATAATGATACAAAAAACATTGAGCTAAAAGATAAAATATCTTATGATAAAAAAGACTATTTGGTAATTGGTCTTGGTGGAACAGAAGATAAAATTAATTTTACAAGAGCTGATGATTCTAGTAATAATGCATCTAATAAAACTAAATATTTATTCTTAACAAATAGTAATCATTTTGATGATTTAATATTAACTGAGTCTTTACGATATGATAAGTTTAATAACTTTGATAATAAGATTACAGGAAAATTAGGAGCAAAATATAATATAAGTAAAGAATTTTATTTATTTTCTAATATTGGAACAGCATATAGTGTTCCTTTATTAATAAAAAATATTAACCCTTGGGGAATGACAAACTTTGATATAAAACCTGAAGAGAGTAAAAGTTTTGATTTAGGTTTTGATTATAAAAACTTTAAGTTTACTTATTTTCATCAAAAAGTTACTGATTTAATTGATTGGTATGATCCGACACCAACAGATTATTATAATAATGATGCAATATATAGAAATTTAGATGGAGAAGCTAAATTTAAAGGTATAGAACTTTCATATAAGAAAGAAGTTTTTTCAGATACTTTACTTTCTTTAAATTATACAAGGCTTAGTGCAAAAGATAAAGATGGCAAATATTTAGCACGTAAACCTAATCAGAATTTAAAAGTTGGACTAGATTATTATGGGATAAGTAATTTTCATTTAAATTTAAATGCAGAGTATGTAGGTCAGAGATATAATAATTATGATAAAGCAGGAGAGCAAACAGGTAAATATACTTTATGGAATATAGTAGCTAATTCCGAAATAAATAAAAATGTAAGTACTTACATCAAACTTGATAATATTTTTAATAAAGACTATCAAATAGTTGATGGTTATGCAACTGCACCAAGAAGTGCATATATTGGTCTAAAATATAAATTCTAACATGAAAAGAATTTTATTAATAGCTTTTATTACGATAAATTTATTTGCAGGAGAGAGAATAGTTACTCTCTCTCCTTCATTAAATGAGATAGTTTTTGCACTAGGAAGTGGAAAAAATATTGTTGCAAATACTTATTATAGTGATTATCCAGAAGAATCAAAAAAAATACCAAAAATAGGTGGCTATGCTTCTATTTCATTAGAAAAATTGCTTATTTCAAAACCAACTATAGTTCTTACTCAAAATTATGATCAGCAATTATTACAAAACCTAAAAAAACTAAAATTAAACTTTTATTCTTTTAAAACTGATAATTTAGATTCTATTAAAAAAACAATTAGTAGTATTGGAAAGATTTTAAAAAAAGAAAACAAATCTTTAGAAATAATATCAAAAATAGATAAATCACTTTTAAGTTTAAAAAACATTACAAAAGATAAAAGCTTTATGATAGTAATAAGCCCAAGATTTGATTTGAATAAAAGTATATATATAGCAGGCAATAATCTATATTTTAATGATATAATAAATATTTCAGGTAACTATAATGCATATAAATCTTTAAGTCTTTCTCAGCCAGTTGTAAATGTAGAGAAAATTATAAATATGAATCCAGATGTTATAGTTTTATTAGCTCCATATATTAATAAAATTGATTCTAGTAAAGATAGACTAAAAAACATTTGGAAAAAGTTGCCTATAACTGCAAGTAGAAATAGTGATATTTATATTATAGATAAAGAGTATGCAGGTATCCCAAGTAATAGGGTTGTTGATTTCATAAATGATTTTAAAAAGATATTAAAAAATGTTAGAGATAAATAAGTTTTCAAGTTTCATATTAAAAGATATCTCTTTTTCTTTAAAAGAGAATGAAAACTTAATAATACTTGGAGAAAATGGTGCTGGAAAATCTACATTAGCAAGAGTTCTTTGTAATTTATTAGAAAGTAGTAAAGTAAAACTTTTTAATGAAAATATTTCTCATATTGAAGATTTAAAAAGATCAGAACTAATAAATTATATCCCTCCTTATTTAGATATATTTGATGAGTATTTAACTGTTTACGAATTTTTAGAATTATCTTTTATTTCAAATATAGATGTCAAAAGATTAGATAATGTTATAAGAGAAGTGGGTATTGAAAAAATCAAAAATAGATCTTGCGTAAACTTAAGTAGTGGAGAAAAACAACTTTTACTTTTAGCTTCTAGCATGATTCATAATGCAAGAATTACAATTTTTGATGAGTTAACTGCAAATATGGATATTTCAAGACTTAAAGATGCTTATTCTTTTTTTAGTTCAAATTTATTAAGGCAGAAGATTATTATCACTCATAATCTTGATTTAGCTTTTCACTTAAAATATAAAATTCTTTTTTTAGAAGATGGAAAAATAAAGTTCTTTGGGAGTAGTAAAGATTTTTTCAAACAAGAAAATCTAAATATCTTTTATAATAACTCACTAAAAATTATTGATGGTCACTTGGTGGTCAAATTATGAAGAAAATTAGCTTCTTAGTTGCTCTATTTCTTATATGCTTATCACCTTTTATTGGAGAAAGTAGTATAGATTTTAAGGCAATATTTGATTATAGTTCAACTTCAAGTATTATATTTTGGGATTTACGTGTACCTAGGATAATATTAGCTTTTTTTGTAGGAGCTATTTTAAGTCTTAGTGGACTTATCTTTCAAACTTTATTTAAAAATATACTTATTACTCCTTATACTCTTGGAATAGCTAGTGGAACTACACTTTTTACAGCCTTATCTATTGTTTTTTTTCCTTCAATTGCACTTTATTTTTCAGGAATTATAGGTTCTTTTATAACAATAATGGTTTTATACTTTATTTCAAGAATCATTAATAAGAATTCAATTTTAACTTCAACTAATTCTATATTATTAATTGGTATTGCTTTATCATTTTTTTATTCATCTGCATTGATGCTAGTATTTTTTTCTAGTACTTTACAAGAGAACTATTCTATTGTTAGATTTACTCTAGGAAGTTTAGATATAGTTGGATTTTCAACACCTTTAATAGTTCTATTTATTTCTTTGTTTTTTTTAGTTTTAGTTCTTAAACTAAAAAATCAAATAAAACTATTACTTATATCAAATGATGTTGCATTTTTAAAAGGCTTAAATGTAAATAGATTAAATTTAATACTTCTAGTTACTATATCACTAGCTGTAGGAATTTCAATAAGTTTTGTTGGACCTATTGGTTTTGTAGGTCTTATTATCCCTCATACTATTAGACTTATATATAAAAAAAGTGCAGACAAATTAATAATTCCTGTGTTCTTTTATGGAGGATTTTTTTTAGTAATTTCTGATTTAATTGCAAGAAATATAAATACTGCTTCTACACTTCCTATTGGAGTTATTACATCCTTTATAGGTGCTCCATTTTTCGTATATTTATTAATTAAACGAAATTCAAATACTAATTAAAAAAATAAGTTTAATTAGTATTTAATAAAATAAAAATTATTAAGATTAATATTAAAAAGCTATCTAATCTAGTTTTTATTTTTAGTGCATTTAGGACATCTTCTTTTTCTATATTCTCTTTTCCATTACCAAAATATGGTTTTTTCTTAATCTTACCAAAATAAGAAGTAGGACCACCAAGTTTTATATTTATAGCTAAAGCCATGGCAGAAATTGGGTGCCCAGCATTTAAACTTTCATGATTCTTACCGTAACTATAAAATTTTTTTAAAGCCTTATTTGATAATAAAAGTATTGATATTAGTAGCGCAGTTATCCTAGCTGGAATATAATTTACAATATCATCTAATTTTGCAGAAAACTTACCATATTTTTCAAATTTTGTATTTCTATATCCAACCATTGAATCTAGTGTATTTATAGCTTTATAACATCACTAGAGCTCATATCTTTTGTATCTCTACTAACTAACATAGAAACAGCTAATTTTGGATCGCTAGATATTATGACGTTTTTTACGCTCTCATATAG
>JAAETO010000108.1 GCA_024228275.1 Arcobacter sp. | reverse complement strand
TTTTTATATTTTGTTCAATTTTTTGTAAAGCAAAAATCCCCACATATATAATACCTCACCTTAATATTTTTGAACAAAATCAATATAAATCTTATATATTAGTATCTATATTAAAATACATAGTTATAATTTCTTCTATAATTGCATTAGCCTCACCATATAAAAAATTCAATACTCAACTTATAAAAAAAGATGGTATAGATATTGTACTAAGTTTAGATACTAGTGGATCGATGAAAGAGTTAGGATTTAATAAAAACAATCAAAACGAAAATAGATTTACAGTTGTAAAAGATATAGTAAAAGATTTTCTTCCTAAAAGAGTAAATGATAATATTGCAATTGTTGTTTTTGGAAGTTCAGTTATGATGGCCACACCACTAAGTTTTGATAAAGAAGCTCAAAAATCTATAATTGATTATCTTGAAGTTGGGATCGTAGGAGATAAAACTGCTATGATTGATTCTTTGGCATCAGGAATAAGCATTTTAAAAACATCTAAAGCTAAATCAAAAATAATAATATTATTAAGTGATGGTCAAGACAACTCAAGTACTATACCACTAGATGTAATATTAAAACTCTTAAAAAAACATTCAATAAAAGTTTATACAATTGGTATAGGAGAATCTAATAAAATTATATTACATAAAATTGCGCAAGAAACAAATGCAAAATCTTATATTGCGTATACAAAAGATAATTTAACTAAAATATATAAAGATATTGATACTCTAGAAAAGAGTAAAATTGATAATAACAAAATTACATTAAAAGAATATTTATATTTTTATCCTCTATTTTTAGCTGTTATTTCTTTAATTCTATTTATTTTTCTAAAAAATAGAGAATAATTGATATATTTGATTTTATTAAAGAAATATTAGGGTAAAAAGTGATATTAATATAATGTAATTATATTATTTACTCTAAAAGGTAAAAAGTGGACAAAGATAAATCACAACAATTAAAAGAGATTCTCAATAAAACTATATCAAAAGAAGAGATAGAAGAGAAACTAAAAGAAGAGATAAAAAAATCTTCAATGAAAAAAAATCAAAATAAATCTGACATAAATAATGAAGATAATAAATCTAAACCTTCAGAAGATGGAATAGTGACTCCTAAAAAAGAAAAAGTTGAAAAAGAAAGCCCTATCAATGATAAGGTAAATATTCCTACAATTAAAGATAAAAAAACACAAAATAATAATATAAATAAATATATATATTTCACATCTTTTGTAGCTATTTTTCTCTTTGTATTTGTTATATATTTATTTACAAGTAAGAATATTTTAGATATTCAAAAAAATGAAATATTACAGGAGAATATAGTAGCTGATAATTTTAATGATAAAGATAATTTAAAAAATGTAGTCAATGATATAAATTTAAATATAAATTATCCTTCGACAAATAATACAAAAGATATATCGCTTAATACAAATAATATTATAGAAAACGATAAGCTTACAAATGAAAATAGCATTAATAATAAGACAAAAGAAGAAAACAAAGTAAAAAAGATAATTAAAGAAGTAATCAAAGAAAAAATTGTAACAAAAATAGTGCCGCTTAACAAGGAAAATTTTAAAACTTTTTATAACTCTCAAAAATTCAAAACACTTAAATGTTATGACTTTAAAGCAGGTGATGTTTTTCCGACAAAAAGTTGTAAAGCAAATTTATCTACATTCTTGCAAAATAATAATGAAGCCATAAGGTTTGAAATTATTCCTGTACTTGCAGAAGATGACAATATAATTTTTAATAAGTTAAAGTCTGATATAAAATCTCATGAAAATTTGTTTAAACAAAGAGTAGAAGAGTACTTATATCGAGGGTTATCAAGAGAAAGAGTTTTAGAAACATCTTGGTACGTCAAAAATGCTTTAGGTGAAGATATTGTACTTACACCAACAAATTATTATGTAAAATCCAAGAAAAACAATAAAGGAATTATAATAAAAGCATATTATTAATTAATATGCTTTAAAACTTCATCTTTATCAATTAAAGGGAATTTCTTATCATAAATAGTTTGATGAGGCTCGTCACCTTTTCCTAAAATTAATACTACACTATTGATATTCTCATATCCTAATTCTACTGCTTTCTTAATTGCTTCTTTTCTATTTACTTCAATAATTAAATTATCTTTGTTTTTGATTCCTTCACAAATATCTTCTATAATTAAATCAGGATCTTCAAACCTTGGGTTATCAGAAGTAATAATTATTGTTTTTGCAAAATTAGATGCAATTTGGCCCATTAGAGGCCTTTTGTCTTTATCTCTATCTCCACCTGCACCAAAAACTGTAATAATATCTTTATGATTAAAACTTTCATAAACCTCTTTCATTCCATCAGGTGTATGAGCAAAGTCAACTATAATAAGTGGCTTTGATGATACTATTTCCATTCTTCCACTAACTCCAGCAAAATTTTCTACTACTTGACAAATTTCATCTAATCTTTTATCAGTAATTATATCAACACTTGCAATTGCAGCAGTTAAATTATAAATATTAAAAATACCCATCATTGAAGAAGAAAAAGATTCTATTTGCTCAATTTTTGAAAGCATTACACTCATACCATTTTTAAAAGAGTAAGCACCAACTTTATAAGTTGAAGGATTATCTAAAGAGTAAGAATATGCATTTTTAGAGTTAAATTTTATTTTTTGATCATCTTTATTAATTAATTTTTTTGTTTCATCATCAAAAAAAGAATTCTTTATATTAATATACTCTTCTATTGTTTTATGATAATCAAGATGGTCTCTCGTTATATTCGTATGAACTTTTAATTCGAAGCTTAAGCCTTCAATTCTTTTTTGCTCAATTGCATGAGAACTAACTTCCATTACAAAAAAATCACATTCATTTTCAATTGCTCTTTGTATATTTGCAAAGTTTTCAAGTTGTACTGGCGTAGTTAAAGTATATTCTTCTACTCTTTGATCATTTATAAAAAAACCTCTAGTGCCTTGTAAAGCAACTTTATATCCTAAATCTAATAATATAGAATAAATTGCTGCAGCTGTAGTAGTTTTACCATTAGTACCTGTTATACCTACAATTTTAATAGATGTTAAATCTAAATAAGATGATAAATCTTTTGCATCTACGAAATTAGTACAACCTGAATTTTTTGCATCTTCCAAATATTTTTTATTCTGTTTTGAAATAACAAAAGTAATTCCAGACTTAGCCTCTTTAGAGTCATCCGTAAAAGTTTGATTATTTATGATTATTTGCAAGTTGTTTCTTTTCTAATTTTTTATATAACTCTTCAATCTTAGTATCATAAGAAAAATATTCATTAAATCCATCTAAATACGAATATGCAGTAGTATTAAAATCATTTTCTATTAATTTTTCTACAAAATCAAAAAAATCTTCTTTTGACTCAATTGCAACTTTTGTTGAAAACATTATATCTTCAAAAGCAATTCTAAAAGAGCCTCTTGATTTTATTAGTACTTTAAAATCTGCATACTTTATTGCATCTAAGGTATCAACATTTGAGTTACTTAAATCTTGTAACATTTCCATCATTTTGTCTACATCACCATCGTATGCATGGACTACATCTTCTACATAAGTAATAGCTTCTTCAATATTTTCTTCTTTTACAAGACTAAAATAATCATATAAAGATATTGCTTTATCAACATCTTCACTTGCTATATCACAAAAAAGTGCATATATAGGGTATTCTTTATTATCTGGAAAATTTGATGATAATTGCGAATATATAAATAAAGCCTTATCAAATTTTCTTTCTATAAAAAATGTATTTGCTTCATCAAGCAATCTATTCTCATTAATCATTCTTATAGCTCCTGCAATTTATCTTCCATACCATTTGGTACATTTATAATTATAAGTTCGGGATGAATTGCACTTTTCAATTCTTTTTCAACAATAAATTTTAGTGTACTTCCACTAGCACTACAACCAACGCAAGCACCCTTCAACTGAATGAATATTTTTCCATTAATAATATCTAATAGTTCTATAGCTCCACCATCCCTAGCTAACATTGGTGCAATCTTTGTTTTGATAATAGAAGCAACTGGTGGTCTTAAATCTTCATCACTAAATGGCATCATTTTAATTAACCTTTTTTCGATTTTTTATTTATTAAAATTACACCTATAGCTATGAATACTAAAATAACCGCTATAGTTAAAAATATAAAGGACAGTGTAACTTCATTTTCAAACATCTATTTTAATACACTTTCACATCTTTTACAAAGTTTATCTTCTTCTGATGAAGTAAACTTCCAACATCTAGGACATTTTGAATTTTCAGACTTATAAATTTTAAACTCTTTACCATCTATTTCAAAATTTCCAAGTATATCAATGCTTTGTTTATTTTTCGTTACAGAACTAACTAGAAACCAATCAGATAGTTCAAGTTCATCTAAATTTAATACATCTTCACTATTAGTATATAAATTAAGTTCTAATGTAGATTTAATAACCTTGTCTTTTTTAAGTGTATCAATTGCTTCAGAAAACTTTTCTTTAGCATTTAACAATATATCTTCATTAAGATTACTTTCAACTTCAGGTAAGTCGTATCTAACATAATCAAATATATCTTTTGCGTCTCCTTTTATAAAGCTAGGAGCATATTCTAAAAGTTCATCCATAGTATATGTTAAGATACAAGAAAGTGTTGAGATAAGCTTTTTAGCTATCATTGCCATAGCACTTTGAGAACTTCTTCTATGAATATCATCTTTTTTATCACAATATAATCTATCTTTGCAAACATCTAAATATATACCAGATAAATCAACTACTAAAAAGTTATTTAGCTTATTTAAACCTTTTGAAAATTCGTATATTTTAAAAGAAGCTTCAATTTCATCAAAAACTCTTTTTGCTTTATTTAATGCCCATTTATCTAGTTCACCCATTTTTTCTATTGGTAGGATTTCATCTAAATCATCAATATTAGCAAGTAAAAATCTTGCCGTGTTACGAATTTTTCTATAAAGTTCAGCATTTTGTTTTAAAATATTATCTGAAATCTTTAAATCCGATTGATAATCACTCATTGCAACCCATAGCCTTAAAATTTCAGAACCATATTGTTTCATCACTTTATCAGGTGCAACAACATTTCCTTTTGACTTCGACATTTTTTCACCTTTTTCATCTACAGTGAATCCATGTGTTAAAATAGATTTATAAGGTGCAATTTCAGAAGATGCTAAAGTAGTTAATAGTGAAGATTGGAACCAACCTCTATGTTGATCACTTCCTTCTAAATACATATCAGCTGGGAAATTACCTGCATCATAATTTCTACTTCTTAATACAGCATTTTGAGTTGAACCTGAATCAAACCATACATCTAAAATATCTACAGTTTTTTCTAAATCTTCTGGATTATATCCACTACCTGGATACAATAATTCCGAGATCTCTAAATCATACCAAGCGTCACAACCTTTTTGTTCAAAGATCATAGCAGTATAATTTAACACTTTTTCATCAAATATAATTTCATCAGTCTTTTTATTTCTAAAAAATGCAATAGGTACACCCCAATCTCTTTGTCTAGAAATACACCAATCAGGCCTTCCATCAAGCATTGATTTTAATCTATTTCTACCCCATTGAGGATAAAAAGTTAAATCTTCTACAACTTTTAGAGCATTATCTCTAAGTGTTTTATTCTCTTTTCCATATTCATCATCAATTGATATAAACCACTGTTTAGTTGCTCTAAAGATAATTGGAGTATGTGTTCTCCAACAATGAGGATAAGAGTGTCTAATATCAACTCTTTTTAATAAAGCACTACCTAACTCTTCTAAAATTAATTCATTTGCTTTAAATACATTTATACCTAAATATTTGTCAGTATCTTTAAAAAGTTTCTCTCTAATGATAGTTTCATCATATTTACCAAAAGCGTCAACAGGCATGATTACATCTAATCCATACTGAAGCCCTACTTTATAATCATCCTCACCATGTCCAGGAGCTGTATGAACAGCACCAGAACCTGATTCCATTTCAACGTGATCAGCTAATATAACTTTTGAATTTCTTCCATTTAAAGGATTAATTGCATTTGAATTTTCTAACTCTTTAGGGCATATATTGTTTACAATTTCACCTGATATAACTTCATTTTCAATTAAAGAATTATAAAGTTTTTTAGCAACAATAAACTTATCAGATGTCAGAACATACTCTTCTTCAGAATTTAAAGCAATACCTGTATTAGCAGGTAATGTCCAAGGAGTTGTAGTCCAAATTATCAAAGAAGCGTCAAGTGATTCATGCTTAAAAGCAACGTATATAGATGGAGATGTTTTATCTTCATATTCAACTTCTGCTTCAGCAAGTGCAGTTTGTGCAGCCCATGACCAATAAACTGGCTTAGATCGTTGAATCAATAATCCTTGATTAGCAATTGCACATAACTCTCTATAAATATTAGCCTCAAATTTAAAATCCATTGTTAAGTAAGGGTTTTCCCAATCTGCAATAACACCTAATTTTTTAAATTCATCTCTTTGAATATCTACAAATCTAGATGCATGATCTCTACATAACTGTCTTAATTTTGATTTAGGAAGTTCTTTTTTCTTTGTACTTCCTATTTTCTCTTCAACTTTTTGTTCAATTGGTAAACCATGACAATCCCAACCTGGAACATATCTAATTGATTTTCCATCAAAATAATGAAATTTATTAATAATATCTTTTAAAATTTTATTTAAAGCATGACCAATATGAATGTGTCCATTTGCATAAGGAGGGCCATCATGCAATGTAAATGAATCAGCACCATTTCTATTAGCTTTCATCTTATCGTAAACTTTTTGTTCATCCCAAAGCTTATATCTTTTTGGCTCATTTTGAGGTAAATTCCCTCGCATTGGAAATTTTGTTTTTGGTAGTAATAAACTATCTTTGTAATCCATCTTGTAATACCTTAAATTATCTATTTATTGTTGTATTTATATTAAATCGCCGATTATACCTAAAAGAGAGTTAAATTAATATAAGCTAAATTAAACTTCTTTTTTTAAATTATATGAAGCGTTAGTTTTACCACATCTAGGACATGGATTTTTAGGATTTGCGAAACAAGAAAAGCAATATGTACTTTCACAATCTCTACATGAAAGTTTACAATGCTTACAAACAAAAATGTTAATCTCATTCGTCTTTTTAAATTTTTTTTTCTGGAACCATTTAAACATTAACAATTATACTATTGTATGTACAAATTTTGTACATTTTAATAACCAACTTACTTTTTATTCAATTTTATGTTTCTTATGTACACATTTTAAACATTTTATTCATTAAATTTACCTAACAAGATGTTACAATATAAACATATTTATTGATTATTACAATATATAATGATTTTTTTGCAAAAAAATAAAATTTATGTGATAGAATTTTCAATATAAAATATAAACGTTAAATAGGGATAAGATAAATGAATACAAAACATTACGAAGTTATTATAGTTGGTGGTGGAATTTCCGGAGCTGCACTTTTCTATGAGCTTGCAAGATATACAGACGCAAAAAGTTTATGTATGTTAGAGAAGTATGAAGATTTATCAACTTTAAACTCTAAAGGAACTAGTAACTCGCAAACAATTCACGTAGGAGATATTGAGACTAATTATACTCTTGAGAAAGCTAAAGTTACTAAAAGAGCAGCAAAAATGATTGAAAAATTTTGTTTACAATATAATCTAGAAGAAAAAATCATGTTTGCACATCAAAAAATGGCTTTAGGTGTTGGTAAAAAAGAAGTGGCTTTTATTAAAAACAGATATGAAGAATTTAAAGAATTATTTCCTTATCTAGAATTATGGGATAAAGAAAAATTAAGAGAATTAGAACCAAAGCTAGTTTATGCCGATAAAGAACAAACTAAAGATAGACCAGAAGAGATTTTAGCTGTTGGAACACAAAGTGAATATACTACAGTTGACTTTGGAGCAATGACTAAAGAGTTAGCAAAAGAAGCAGAAAAACAAGAAGATGTTGTAACTGACATATTTTACAATGCTGAAGTTGAAGAAATAGAAAAACTTGAGAATAAATACAAAATCACAACAACTAGTGGTTCAGTATTTACTGCTGATTTTGTTGTAGTTAATGCTGGAGCTCACTCTTTATATTTAGCTCATAAAATGGGTTATGGTAAACATATGGGATCATTATCTATGGCTGGTTCTTTTTATATAACTAGTGGAGAATTCTTAAATGGTAAAGTTTACATGGTACAAAACCCAAAACTACCTTTTGCAGCACTTCACGGTGATCCTGATATTTTATGTGATGGTAAGACAAGATTTGGACCAACTGCTTTAGCCTTAGCAGTATTAGAAAGATATAAAGGTGGAAAATCATTTTTTCAATGTTTAAAAACTATGAATATCGATGGAAACATTCTAAAGATTTTTTGGGACTTATTAAAAGATTCAGAAATAAGAAATTATGTATTTAAAAACTTCTTATTTGAAGTTCCAGGAATTAATAAAGGTCTATTTGTTCAAGATGCAAGAAAAATTGTTCCTTCGTTAAGTACAGATGATATTGAATATGCAAAAGGATTTGGAGGTGTTAGACCTCAAGTTCTAGACAAAGATAAACAAAAATTAATGCTAGGAGAAGCATCTATTAACCCAGGTGACGGAATTTTGTTTAATATGACACCATCTCCAGGTGCAACATCTTGTTTAGGAAATGCTGAAAGAGATATTAAAATTATTGCAGAACATCTAAATCTTACATTTCAAACGGATAAATTCTTAGAAGAATTAACGGACAAAGAATAAATAAAACTCAAGAGTAGAAACTTTTCTACTCTTTTAAAGTTAGACTATCTTAAAAGAGTTATAATATGTATAATACAATATTTAGTAATAAAGATATGCTAGAGCTTCAAAATCTATTAATTAAGCATAATAAGTCACTTACTAGTGCAGAAAGTTGCACAGGAGGTTTAGTTGCCTCTATGATAACAGAAATATCTGGTTCTTCTGACATATTTAATGGATCAATTATTACATATTCAAATAAAATAAAAGAACAAGAACTAAATGTAAAAAAAAAGACCTTAGAAGATTATGGTGCAGTTAGTATTCAAGTTGTAGAAGAAATGCTTCATGGTGTTATAGAAAAATTTGATGCTGATTTTGCAATAGCAATTAGTGGAATTGCTGGTCCAAATGGAGGAACAAAAGAGAAACCTATTGGCACTGTAGTTATTGGTGTAAAAGGTAGAAATATAGACAAAGAAATCGATGTTTACGAGTTTAAAGGCAGTAGAAAAGAAGTACAAATACAAGCAGCAAAATACTCTTTAAAAAAACTTTTTAAATTTTTTCAAAAAAGCCTTGACAAATAAATATTTTTAGATTATAATTCCACTCCAATTTAAGAAGAACAACTTAAAAAAGACTTCTTAAGTTAGTGACCTGTTAGCTCAGCTGGTAGAGCATCTCCCTTTTAAGGAGGTGGCCAATGGTTCGAATCCATTACGGGTCACCAGTTTTAAACACTGGAAAAGTTTAATGTAGATGGCCCCTTCATCTAGCGGTTAGGATCTTGGATTTTCATTCCAATCACAGGAGTTCGAGTCTCCTAGGGGTCACCATCGGTCGATTAGCTCAGTTGGTAGAGCGCTACCCTTACAAGGTAGATGTCAGAAGTTCGAGTCTTCTATCGACCACCATTTAAAAAATCATATTATGCAGTTGCATAGGTTTTTAAAATGTTTATTTAGTGACATCTAAATACAAACTTTGTATTTAGTATTTTAAGCGCGGTAGTAGTTTAGTTGGTTAGAACGCCTGCCTGTCACGCAGGAGGTCGAGGGTTCGAGTCCCTTCTACCGCGCCACTTACATATTTTTTTAATAATTTTTTAAAATTCATTTCATTTTTATTAAAGTTCAGTTATCCTTGTCTACTTTTACAAAGGAGTAACTTTTTATGATAAAAGCAAAATCTTTATACCACCTGATTTTATATAGTATTATTTTTATTGTAATTCTAACTTCATCTTTTACTTTTATTATTATTGAAAATGCTTTTGACGAATTTCAAGAAAAAATCAATATTATTAAAACAGATTATTCGAGTAAGCAAAAAGATTTAATCAAAGCAGATATAAAAAAAACACTACAATTTATAGGTTACTATCATGATAAATTTAAGGGTATTAAAACTGAACAAGAGATTCAAGATGAATTATTAACTGCAATTGAACTCATGAGAGATAATAAAGATATAAATGACTATGTATTTGTTTACGAATTTAATGGAACATCAATTTATTATCCAATATCTATGAACTTTGTCGGTAAAAACCATTATGAGTTAACTGATAATAATGGAAAAAAAGTAGTAAAAGAAATAATAGATATATCACTTCAAAAAGATGGTGGATTTGTTGAATATATTTGGTATAAACCAGCAATAGATAATGTTGCTCTAAAAATATCCTATGCCTTAGCATATAAACCTTGGAATTGGACTATTGGAAAAGGTATATACTTAGATGAAATAGAAAAAGTTGTGCAAATAAAACGTAAAGAATATGATAAAAAAGTTTCTAATTATATACTTCAAATGCTCACACTAACAATTATGCTAATATTATATTCTATATTCATATATAAAAATGCAACAATATTAATTGTAAATGATGTAAAAGAAATTGGAAAGTATTTAGAAGAAACTCAAAAAAATGATAATCCAATTAATCAAAATAGGCTAATCTTTGGTGAGTTTAAGATAATTGCAAATTATGCCTATGATGCAATGCATAATATAAAAGATAAAAATAATGTTTTAAAAGATTTGAATATTCATCTAAAAGATAAGGTAGATGAACAAACAAAAGAGTTAACAAACTTGATTGATTCACAAAAACAATTTTTAAAACATTCTGTTCATGAGATAAATACCCCTCTTTCAGTTATAAGAACTAATATAGATTTATTAAAAATGCACTCTCCAAACAATAAGTATATATCAAATATTGAGTCAGGAACAAAAGTTATTCAATATATATATGATGACTTGTCTTATTTAATTAAAAAAAATAGAGTTGAATATGCAAAAGAATATATTAATTTTTCTGAATATTTAAATGAAAGATTAGATTTTTTTCAAGGAGTTGCAGTTTCAAATGAATTATTTTTTATATCAAGTATTGATGAAGAAATTTACATAAAATTCAATAAAACGGAACTTCAAAGAATAGTTGATAATAATATCTCCAATTCAATTAAGTACTCTTTTGAGAAATCACCTATTTATATTAGATTGACATACTTCAATGATGATACTATTGAGTTTAGTATAAAAACTAATTCTGAAAAAATTGACAACAAAGACAAAATTTTTAATGACTTTTATAGAGAAAATGACTCTCGTGGAGGTTTTGGTTTAGGATTAAAAATTGTAAAAGAAATTTGTGATAAAAATTTAGTTATAATAAATTTAGACTCTAATAATAAAGATACAAAATTCACTTATAGGTTTAAAATAAATGAAAATATTACTTCTTGAAGATGAAATAATGCTAAATAATGCAATATCTGAATATTTAAAAGATATTGGGCATATGATTAGTAGCTACACTGATGGAGAAACCGTTATAAACAATATTGATACAAGCTTTGATTTACTTGTATTAGATATAAATGTTCCTAAAATAAATGGATTTGAAATACTTGAAGAATTAAATAAAAGAAAGATATATATTCCTACTATATATATTTCAGCACTAATTGATATAGAAGATATTACGAAGGCATATGACTTAGGATGTAGAGAATATCTAAAAAAACCTTTTCATTTAGAAGAGTTAGGAATTAAAATCAATCAAATATTAAAAAAAGATCAAAATAATACTTCACATATGAGATTTTCTGAAAACTACTCATACTCTAAAGAAAAGAAAACTTTATATTTTAATTCTGAACCTCAAACATTAACAAAAAAACAGTTAGATATCATCCATATACTCGCTCTAAACATAAATATGATAGTTGACTTTGAAAGATTTAGAATAGACATTTGGGGAGGAGAGAATATTGACAATCCTACTATTAGGGCAGAAATATCTAGACTCAAAAAATCACTAAAAGAAGATTTTATTAAGAATATTAGAGGACTAGGATATAAAATTGACAGATTTTATTCTGTCTAACAAGTGCCATCAAAAAGTACTTTAAACCATTATTTGCTACGTTAATCCTACACTATTTAAAAAAAAAATTAATTGCTACTTTTTTGCTACTTAGAATAATTATACTTTCCATGTTGAAATACTAAAAAGATTGTTTTTTAGTAAAACTTATAAAAGGAGATCTATATGAGTCCAGAAAAAGCTCAGGCATATTGGAAAGAAAATATTTCAATGATATTAAAGCTACTTGTAGTTTGGTTCGTTGTTTCTTACGGTTGTGGTATTATATTCATTAATGAACTTAATGCAATAGAAATAAGTGGCGTTAAGTTAGGTTTTTGGTTTGCACAACAGGGTGCGATTTATGTATTTGTTATATTAATTTTTGTTTACGTTAAAGTAATGACAGCAATTGATGAAAAATACGGCGTTCACGAATAGGAGATTATAGAATGGAATTACAATCATTAATTTACCTATTCGTAGGTATATCGTTCTCAGTATATATTGGTATTGCATTATGGGCAAAAGCTGGTTCTACAAAAGAATTTTATGTTGCTGGTGGAGGGGTACACCCAGTAGCTAATGGTATGGCAACTGCTGCAGACTGGATGTCAGCTGCATCATTTATCTCATTAGCAGGTATTATCTCTTTTAAAGGTTCTGATGGTGGTGCATATTTAATGGGATGGACAGGTGGATACGTTCTACTTGCTATGCTATTAGCTCCTTACTTAAGAAAGTTTGGTAAATTTACAGTTCCTGATTTTGTAGGTGATAGATATTACTCAGACGTGGCTAGAACAGTTGCGGTAATAGCAGTTATCTTCGTTTCGTTCACATATGTTGCTGGACAAATGAGAGGTGTTGGTATTGTATTCTCTAGATTTTTACAAGTGGATGTAAATACAGGTGTACTTATTGGTATGGGTATTGTATTTTTCTATTCTGTACTTGGAGGTATGAAAGGTATAACATATACTCAAGTAGCTCAATATGTTGTTATGATTTTTGCTTATATGATTCCTGCAATTTTCTTATCATTACAAGTAACAGATACATTCTTACCTCAATTAGGTATTTTTGCACAAACAACTTTCGCATTTGATGATGGTGTTAAAGTAATCCCTGAAGGTACTTACTTATTACATGCTTTAGATACCGCCGTCTCAGACTTAGGATTTAAAGAGTATACTCAACCAGGTAACTTATGGAATATGTTTATGTTAACAACAGCTCTAATGCTAGGAACAGCAGGTCTTCCTCACGTTATTGTTAGATTCTTTACAGTTCCAACAGTTAAAGATGCTAGAGTTTCTGCTGGTTGGGCCTTAGTATTTATTGCAATTATGTATACAACTATTTCTTCAGTTGCTGCATTTTCAAGAATTAACTTAATCAAAAATGTTCAAAATGTTGAATATAAAGCTTTTGTTGCAGGTGAATTAAAACATGCAGATGGAACACCTAATAATGGTAACTGGTTTAAAACTTGGGAACAAGGTGGATTATTAGCTTGGACAGATAGAAATGGTGATGGTAAAATTCAATATGGTCCAGATAAAGCATTTGATGGTGCTAAAGGAAAACCTAAATTTGATGGTACTAATGTTACTGAAAATGGTAATAGAACTACTGTAAATGGTAAACCAATACTAAATAATGGAAAAATTGAAAATGAAATTTATGTTGATAGAGATATTATGGTACTTGCAAATCCAGAAATTGCAAACTTACCTAACTGGGTAATTGCATTTATTGCAGCAGGTGGTCTAGCAGCAGCTTTATCTACAGCAGCAGGATTACTACTTGTTATTGCCTCATCAATTTCACATGATTTAATGGGTCAAGTAATATTTAAAGACAAAGAAACTGGTAAATCTACGTTAAATGAGAAATCAGAATTAATGTGGGCTAGAATTTCAGCAGTAGCTGCTATTTGTGTGGCCGGATACTTAGGAATTAACCCTCCTGGATTTGTTGCTCAAGTTGTTGCTTTTGCCTTTGGTCTAGCAGCCGCTGCATTCTTCCCAACAATTATACTTGGTGTATTTGATAAGAGAATGAACAAAGAAGGTGCCATTGCTGGTATCTTAACTGGTTTAATCTTTACATTTGTGTACATTGTATACTTTGTATTCTTAGGTGGAGACAAAGCAGATTACTTCTTAGGAATTGCTCCTTCAGGAATTGGAACAATAGGTACATTATTACATCTAATTGTTGCATTCGTAGTATCTAGAATGACTCCTGAACCTCCTCAAGAGATTCAAGATCTTGTAGAAAGAATTAGAATTCCTTCTGGTGCTGGTGAAGCTCACGATCACTAAAAGACTAAAAGCCAACTCTTAAGAGTTGGCTTTTTTAATATAAAATCATAAAACTGCTCAAATGTCTTACAAAAAACAATTTACATACTTCATAATTTATTCTTTTACTTATTTAATATATAATATAAATTATAATCTCTAAGGATTTAACAATGAGTTTAAGAGACCAAAAATCTTTTTTATCTAATATACACCCTTTTGAAGTATTAACGAATACGCAAATGGATCAATGTATAAAACATATGGATATAGCCTATTATCCAAAAGATTCAATTTTAATTAGTCCAGAAAAAATACCAAATCATTTTTTTGTAATTATTAAAGGGATTGTTCATGAATATAACGAAGATGAAGTTCTTATGGACTATCATTATGAAGACTCTTTTGATGCAAATGCATTAATATATTCTAAATCTAAAAATAGATTTAAAGTTTATGAAGATTTAATTTGTTATGAAATTGATAAATCAATTTTTTTAGATTTTATCGAAAATAATGAACAATTTAAAAACTTTTATTTAAATGATCTAGTAAATAAATTCCAAACACTAAAAAATAAACAGCATACTTCAGACTTATCTACATTCATGATTGCAAAAGTAAGTGATACTATTTTACACCCTCCTTGTATAGTTGAAGAAGAGACAAAACTATTAGATGCAATTGACAAATCAATGAACTTTAAAACTTCTACAATAATTGTTAAAAATAAAGACAATCAATATGGAATTATTACAGATTCTTTATTAAAAACAAAGGTTTTACTCAAAGGAAGAGATCTTTCAACCCCAGTAAAAGATATTGCTATTTATCCATTAATAACTGTTAATTTAGATGACTACTTATTTGAAGTATTAACTCTTTTAATCAAAAAAAATATAAAAAGAATTGGTGTTATAAACTTAGAAGGAGATATGATTGGAATTTTAGAACAAATTGATGTTCTATCTCATTTTGCTAATCATACGTATGTAGTAGACTCAAAAATAAAAAAAGCAAGTACAAAAGAAGAATTGAAAGCTGCAAGTATAGAACTTATAAGTACAATTAAAACTTTAAATACAAAAGGTGTAAAAATACATCATATATCTAATGTAATAGGACAATTAAATACTAAGATTTATAAAAAATTATATGACTTGATTGTTCCAAATTCTTTACAAGATAATGCTTGTTTTATTGTAATGGGAAGTGAAGGAAGAAATGAACAAATTATAAAGACTGATCAAGATAATGCTCTTGTAGTTTCTAATAAAACAGATGTTGAAAAATACAGACCTTACATGCAAGAAATGACTGAAACACTTAT
This sequence comes from Arcobacter sp., assembly GCA_024228275.1. GTDB lineage: Bacteria > Campylobacterota > Campylobacteria > Campylobacterales > Arcobacteraceae > Halarcobacter. Next base: position 17,214 of record JAAETO010000108.1, on the reverse strand, counting down.
TGATTTTGGATATCCACCTTGTGAAGGTAATATTATGGTTTCTAATCCTTTTTGGTGTAAAAATGTAAAAGATTATAAAAATGAAACTGCTAAATGGATTGAAGCTCCTGATATACAGAACTATATGGATTTAGCGATATTTTTTGATTCGTTTGCCGTAGCAGGAGACAAAGATTTATTAATTAATCTAAAAGATGATTTATTCGATAAACTACATGATAAAGACATCTTCATGGCTTATTTCGCAAAATCAACATTAGCATTTGAAACTCCTAGAACAGTTGCTAATTTCATGAAAAAAATTCATTATATAGATATTAAAAAAGCAGGTGTATTTCCAATTGTACAAGGAATTAGATCATTAGCTTTAAAAGAAAAAATAAGAGAAACAACTACAATAAAAAGAATTAAAATTTTAAAAAGAAAAGGAGTATTAACAAATGAAATGGCAAGTGAATTAATTGAAGCTTTTGAAGTTTTTAATACTTTTAGACTAAAATCTCAACTTACAAAAATTCAAGATAATAAAAAGATAAACAATGAAATTGATACTCATACTTTAGGTAAAATTGGTAGAGATCTATTAAAAGACAGTTTTAAAATTGTTAATAAATTTAAAAAATTTATTTCGTATACTTTTAAACTTGATAAGATTTCTTAATGATAAAAAAATTATTCAAAAAAATTCAAAAAAAGAAATTAAAAGACAAACGGTTTGAATACCTTTTTGATAAACCTTTAAGTGACGAATATGTTTGTATAGATTGTGAAACGACAGGATTAAGCCCAAAAAAAGATGAGATATTATCTATTGGAGCCGTTATTATTAAAGATAATAAAATATTAATGCGAAAAACTCTAAATATTTTTGTAAAACCTTCTAAAAATGTTACTGAAGAATCAATAAAAATTCATCACATAAGACCAATTGATTTAGAAAATGCGATTGAACCAAAAAATGCAATATTAGAGCTTCTAGAATTTATTGGAAGTAGAATAATTATAGGTTACTATATAAAATTTGATATAGAAATCATATCAAAATATACTAAGAAATATATTGGAATAAAACTGCCTAATAACTCTATAGAAATATCTTCAATGTATTATAAAACTCGTCCAAAAAACTCAGAATACCAATTTATTGATTTGAAATTTGATACTATAATGAAAGAATTAGATATACCACAGCTTGGCAAACATGATGCATTAAATGATGCAATAATGACATCTATGATTTTTTTAAAATTAAGAGAACTTACACCAACAAACTCTACTTTTTATAAAGGCTAATAATTAAACCTTCAGTTTGATATCATTTTATATATGTTAATCTGATTATAAAATAAATAATAAAGATTTGATATGAATTTAATTGAACAATCAACTTTTATAAATTCTATACACCCTTTTGAAAATCTAACAAAGATTCAGTTAGATGAGTTTTCTAAAGCTTTAGATATTACTTACTTTAAAGAAAATGAAATAATTCAAAAATCAAAAGAAGAACCAAATAACTTATTCTTTATTATAAAAGGATTAGTTCAAGAAAAAATTGAAGACGAGGTTATATCAATTTATTCAAAGAATGAATTTTTTGATACAATTTCATTAATTGAGAATTGTTCTAAACACACTTTTATTACGGTACAAGAGACTATTTGTTATGTTCTACCAAAAGATATATTTATTAAAACTTTATACGAAAACATTCATCTTGAAAGTTTCTTTTTTCAATCAATTTCTCAAAAATTAAACGCTCACATAAATAATTCTAAAGATAAAGAATTAGCTAATCTAATGATTGCTAAAGTTAAAGATGCAAGAGTTCACAGAGCTATTATAGTTAAAAGTGAAACATCTATATTTGATGCAGTTTCTATAATAAAAAAAGAAAAAGTCCCTACCCTACTTTTAAAAAATAAAGAAAATACTATACATATAGTTACTGATTCAGATTTTAGGGAAAAAGTAATTTTAAATAGAATGGATTTTGATGAAAGTGTTAGTAAAATATCAACTCCTGTAACTATGTATGTAAGCGAAAATGATTTTTTATTTAACGCCCAACTTTTAATGACAAAACATGGAGTAAAAAGAATGGTTGTTAAAAATGATAAAGATGAAATATCTGGAATTATTGATCAAATATCTCTCTCTTCTTTTTTTGCAACACATACTTTTTCTGTCTCTAATGAAATTGATAAAGCTGAATCAATTGAAGAATTAAAAGTAGCAACTAAATCATTTATTAAAATAATCAGATCTTTAAATACTAAAGGTGTAAAAGTTAATTTTATATCTAAACTAATTAACCATTTAAATAGAAAGGTTATGAATAAATTATTTGAAAAATTAGCACCCAAAGAACTTATTGGCAAATCATGCCTTATTGTTATGGGTAGTGAAGGAAGAGGTGAACAAATCTTAAAAACTGATCAGGATAATGCCTTAATTATTTCAGACGATTGTACTCTAAGTGATGATGAAATATTAAAATTTTCCCACATATATATAAAAACATTAGTTGATTTTGGTTTTCCTAAATGTGATGGGAATATAATGATATCTAATCCATATTGGTGTAGAAGGCAAAAAGACTTTAAAGACTTGATTTACGAATGGGTTACTAATCCAAGTGAAAATAGTTTCATGAATTTGGCAATTTTTTATGATGCAGCTTGTGCATCAGGAGATAGAAAACTTTTAAATGATTTAAAAGAATATTTATTTAAAATTGGTTCAACTTCAAAAACATTCTATATGCACTTTGCAAAAATTATTATGGATTTTAATGTACCACTTGGTTTTTTTGATGGTTTTGTTTTTAATAGTAAGGATAAAAAGCATAAACATGAAATTGATATTAAAAAAGGTGGTATTTTTGTACTTGTTCAAAGTATTAGAACTCTTGCACTTGAACATAAAAGTATGCGATCTAATACACTAAAAAGAATTAAAGAATTAAAAGAGTTAGGAGAACTTGATGAAGAGTTTGCATCTGAATTATCAGAAGCATTTAACTTTTTATGTACCATAAAATTAAAATCAAATCTTGAAAAACTTGACTCAGGAAAATGCATTGATAATTATATTAATCCAGAAAATTTAAATACAATGGAAAAAGATTTGTTAAAAGATAGTTTTAAAATTGTAAATAAACTAAAGAAAAAACTTGAAAATCAATATAAATTAAATTATGTTTAAAAATATTAAAAATTATTTTAATAAAAAGAATTTAAAAAATACTGAATATCTTTTTCTATTTAATAAGTCAATAAATGAAGAGTTTGTCTGTTTTGATTGTGAAACTACTGGACTTGATCCTAAAAATGATGATATTATTTCAATTGGTGCAGTCATTATAAAAAACAATACTATTATATCTAGTCAAAAGTTCTTTAGATTTGTCAAACCAAAAACAAGACTTGAAATAGATTCAATTAAAATACATCGTATTAGAGAAATAGATTTAAAAGAAGCAGAAGAAATAAATAATGTAATATACGATTTTCTAAAATTTATTGGTAATAGACGCTTAATTGGATATTATTTAGAATTTGATATTGCAATGATTAACAAATATATAAAGCCACAATTGGGTATTACTTTACCTAATAAAACTTACGAAGTTTCTGCAATTTATTATGATTGGAAAATAGAAAGAATTCCTCAAAGTAATATTGATTTAAGATTTGATTCTATTATTAAAGATTTAAAAATACCAATATTTCCAAAACATGATGCCTTAAATGATGCAATAATGACCTCAATAATATTTTTAAAATTAAAAAATAAAGTAAAATTTTAAATTTATTAATTTTTTAGATATAATGTATCTACTTATTAAAAAAGGAAAAATTTATATGTTAATATTAGTATTAAATGCAGGAAGTTCATCATTAAAATATCAATTAATGAACCCTAAAGATGGTCAAGTAAAAGCAACAGGATTATGTGAAAGAATCGGTATAGATGGAAGACTAGTTCACGAAGTTGAAAATAAAAAAACTAAAAAAGATATTTCAATGCCATCTCACAAAGAAGCTATTGAAATTTTTTTAGATATCTTAGCTAATGGTGAAGAAAAAGTAATAGACTCAATTGAAGAAATTCAAGCTATTGGACATAGAGTTGTTCATGGTGGAGAGTATTTTAGTTCATCTGTAGTAGTAAATGAAGATGTTATTGAAAAGTTAGAATCATTAATACCTTTAGCGCCACTACATAATCCTGCGAATATAATGGGTGTAAAAATTGCTCAACAAATTATGCCAGGAAAACCTAATGTAGCAGTATTTGATACTGCATTTCATCAAACTATGGAAGCTAGTAATTTTATGTATGCCGTACCATATGAAGATTATAAAGATCATGGTGTTAGAAAATATGGTTTTCATGGTACATCACATTATTACGTATCAAATGAAGCTAAAAAAATGTTAAACAAAGATGATTCGAAAGTTATTGTTTGTCATTTAGGAAATGGTTCTTCAGTTTGTGCTGTTAAAGATGGTAAGTCTATTGATACTTCTATGGGATTAACTCCACTAGAAGGTTTAGTAATGGGTACAAGATCAGGAGATATTGATGCAGGTGTACTTTCTTATTTAATGGATAAAAAAGATATGAGCGCTCAAGAAACAGTAAATTATTTAAACAAAAAATCTGGACTTTTAGGAGTTTCAGGAATTTCTTCTGACTTAAGAGAAATTATTGAAGCAAGTGAAAATGGAGATGAAAGAGCAAAAACAACTATTGATATGAAATGTAATAGAATAAAAAAATATATTTGTTCTTATGCCGGTGTATTAGAAGGGGTTGACGCTATTTGTTTTACTGCTGGAATAGGAGAAAACGCTGATCTTATTAGAGAAAAAGTTTGTTCAGGGCTTGAGTTCATGGGTGTTGAAATTGACAGTGAAAAAAACAAAATTAGAAATGACGAAAATAGAGAAATTAATAAAGAATCATCAAAAACAAAAATATATGTAATCCCTACAAATGAAGAATTTGTAATTGCAAATGATACTTATAATTTAGTAAAAGCGTAAGCTTTTACTAAATACACTAGACTATAAAACTATCTATATATAAAAATTAAATACAAAAATTATAATTATGTACTATTTTTATACACTTTAATTAAATATGAAAAATTTTTACAAATGTGTCTACATTAATGCTATATCAATGCTATCTTTAAGTATTATACTTTATTGATTTTATAAAAAAGGAAACTTAAATGGGTTTAATAAAAAATATTAAAGAAAATGCTAAAAAAGAAATTAGAACTATTGTTCTTCCAGAGTCTGAAGATGAAAGAGTACTAAAAGCTACTCAAATAGTTTTAGAAGAAAAAACTGCAAATGTAGTTTTAATTGGTAATAAAGATACAATTACTTCTGATGCAGCATCTTGTGGTGCAAATATTCAAGGTGCTACAATAATTGATCCTAAAAATTTTGAAGGTATTGAAAAATACGTTGATGAGTTAGTTCAATTAAGAGCGTCAAAAGGTTTATCAAAAGAAGAGGCTAAAGAAATAATCACTACTGAACCTAGATTTTTTGGTTGTATGATGGTTAGATTAGGAGATGCTGATGGTTTAGTTGCAGGTTCTAATTCTCCAACTGCTGACGTTTTAAGAGCTGCAATTCAAGTTATTAAAACTGCACCAGGTATTAAAACTGTATCATCTTCTTTTGTAATGGAAACAGCTGATGGAAAATTTGGTGATAATGGTTTATTATTATTTGCAGATTGTGCCGTTTTACCAGATCCTACTTCTGAGCAATTAGCTGATATTGCAGCTTCAACTGCTGCTACTGCTAGTTCTGTTGTGGGACTTGAGCCAAGAGTCGCAATGTTATCATTTTCAACAATGGGAAGTGCAAAGCATCCATTAGTTGATAAGGTATCAAATGCAGTACAAATATTAAAAGATAGAAAAGTTGATTTCGCTTTTGATGGTGAAATGCAAGCAGATGCTGCAATTGTTGAAGCAATTGGAGCAAAAAAAGCACCTGATTCTAAAGTAGCAGGTCGTGCTAATATATTAGTATTCCCTGATTTACAAGCTGGAAATATTGGGTATAAATTAGTTCAAAGATTTGCAGGTGCCGATGCACATGGACCTATTGTACAAGGTTTAAATAAACCAGTTAATGATCTTTCTAGAGGTTGTTCAGTTGAAGATATTTCAAATTTAGTTGCAATTACGGCAACTCAAGCATAAGAAAAAATTATTTATAAAGGGGAGAGATAAATGTTAGTATTCATTTTAAATGCAGGAAGTTCATCATTAAAATATCAATTAATGAATCCAATTAATAAAGAAGTTTTAGCAGTTGGTTTATGTGAAAGAATTGGTATTGATGGTGTTTTAAAACACGAATTTGGTGATGATAAAAAAGTTAAACTAGAAGTTTCTATGCCTACGCATAGAGAAGCTATTGAATTAGTATTAAAAACTTTAACTGATGGGGAAGGTAAAGTTATTGATTCTATTGGAGATATTCAAGCAATTGGACATAGAGTAGTTCATGGTGGAGAAGAATTTTCATCTTCTGTTATTGTAACTAAAAAAATAATTGAAAAATTAAAAGAGCTTATTCCTTTAGCTCCTTTACATAATCCTGCAAATATAATGGGTGTTGAAATATGTTCTGAGTTAATACCTGGAATACCTAATGTTGCAGTATTTGACACAGCTTTCCATCAAACTATGCCAGATTACGCATATATGTATCCTCTTCCTTATGAACAGTACACAAAAAATATTGTTAGAAAATATGGTTTTCATGGTACTTCTCATTATTTTGTTTCAACTGAAGCTAGAAATATGCTAGATAAAAAACACAATACAAGAATTATTATATGTCATTTAGGTAATGGTTCTTCTGTTTCAGCTATATTTGATGGCAAATGTATTGATACCTCAATGGGTCTTACACCTGTTCAAGGACTAATGATGGGAACTCGTTGTGGAGATCTTGACGCTGGTGCTATTCAATATATGATGGAAAAAGAGGGTTGGAACATCAAAGAAATGCTTGATATTTTAAATAAAAAATCTGGTATTGTTGGAATTTCAGGTAAATCATCAGATTTAAGAGAAGTATTAGAAGGGATGGAAGCTGGTGATGATAGATGTAGATTAGCAGTTGATATGATTGCTTACATTATCAAAAAATATGTTGGTTCATATGCAGCAGCACTTGATGGTGTAGATGCTTTATGTTTTACAGGTGGTATTGGCGAAAATGCTGCACTTATCAGAGAAAAAGTTTGTGCTGGTCTAGATTACATGGGATTAAATATTGATCCTACTAAAAATAATAAAAGAGCAAGTGAAGCTAGAGATATTTCTACTAATGGTTCACAAGGTAGGATTTTTGTTATTCCTACTAATGAGGAATATGTTATTGCAAATGATACTTATAAAATTGTTAGTGGCATTAATTCTTAATTTTTATATTTAGGACATAAAAAAAGGCAAGGTGTAGAAACCTTGCCTTTTTTATTAAAAATTTTAAACTAATAAGCTTTTAATTCACTTGAAAAATATACAGATAAATTTGTTACAGCTTTATTAATAATCTTATCAATAAACTTATCAAGCTTATCCTCTTTTTTCCAAACTGGTTTCGTAACTTTTGAAAGTTTTTCTATTTCTTTTATAGCAAAAGTTAAAGTCTTAACTTCATCCACTAAACCAATTTTTTTTGCCTGAGAGGCTGTAAAAATATGGGCATTTGCAAATTTATTTTGATCTTCAACTTTTAATTTTCTTGCATTTGCAACGTCTGAAACAAACATATCATATGTATCTTTTATAACTTTTTCTAATTCTTCTTTTTCGTAACTAGTCCATTCTCTTGAAATAGTTCCAGATTCTTTATATTTTCCAGCTTTAACTATTTGAGTTTTTACACCTATCTTTTCCATTAATTCTTGAACATTCATACCTTCTAGAATTACACCAATTGAACCAACCATTGAGCCAGGATTTGCAATAATTTTATCAGCCCAAATAGAAGCATAATAACTCCCACTAGCGATGACACTACTAGCATAAGCTACTACAGGCTTAATTTGAGACAACTCTTTTATTGCATAAGCTAATTCAACAGAAGCAGCTACTGCACCTCCAGGTGAGTTTACAACTAAAAGTACTCCTTTTATTGATTCATTTTGTTTTGCCTTATTAATTTGACTTAAAATATTATCAACATTTGAAATTGGTCCATTTAACTCAATTCTCTGCAAATTAGCTTTTTCAAAATTATTTCCACTTAAAGTTGAATCTTCCGAACTAGACATAAAAAAATATAAAATTGTCAAAAAAACTATTGATTTAAAATATTTAGTTATAAAATCAAAAATTGCTATAATTGGATAAAATAATTTTTTTAATATATCAAACATCTTTACCTCCAATAATTGATCTATCTACAAATTTTGAATGTAATATTACATTCAAAGATAAATCTTTTTCATCTAAAACTTCATCAGGCAAAGAAATACAAATTATATCTGCATCTTTATCTTTTTGAAGTTCACCTTTATTTAAACCTAAAGCTTTAGATCCATTTTTCGTAGCACTTTTTAATAAAATATTTGCTAAGTCTACAACATTTATATCTGTATGTGTCATTAATACATTTCTTAATTCATCAAACATAGATAAAGAGTTATTTGAACTTAAACCATCTGTACCTATTGAAAAATCTATTTCAAGATCAATTAAAGATTTTAAATCCAACTTAGTGTTATTTAATAGTCTATTTGACGTAGCACAATGATTTATTACAGCATCTAATTCTTTTATCTTTAATAAATCTTTTTTTGTAGTTTCTACACAGTGAGTAAAAGATAAGTTATTAATATTTTTGAATTGATTTAAAAACTCCATAGGCCTAGTTATACTTTTTTCTTGACCTAAAAAATCTTTAAAAAAATTTAAAAAACTTCCTGTATCTTTATGTAACCATTCAAATTCTTCAGGAGATTCTAAAAAGTGAGAACTAACAGATAAATTATCTTTTTTTGCTAAGTTTAATGTTTCTCTTATTAAAAATGGATGTGCTGAATATGGAGAATGTATAGCAATTGCAGGAATAAAATTTTCACATGTATTCAGTTTTGCATTGTCTAATCTTGATTTAAAATCTGTAAATAAGGTATCAATCATATCAGCTTTACTTCCAATAACCTCACTAAAATATACAGTATTAATTGGACTATTTAAACAAGCTTCTAGATCATATGAATATGATGAGATAGCGCCTATTGTTGTAGTACCTGTTTTTTTCATTTTTAATAATTTTTTTGAAATAAGTTTAGTGTCAGCTTTCTCTACAAGTTCATCACGTGAAGATATAACTGACTTAAGCCATGACATGAAATTACCATATTTTAATGTTGTTGTATTAGAGGAAAATTCTAAATGTACATGAGAGTTAATCAGTCCAGGCATAATTACTGAATTTTCATCTAAAAATTCAATTTCTATGCTTGGGTACTTTTCTTTTATAAATTCTAAACTACCAATATCAATAATTTTTTTGTCATATACAATAGCACCATTTTTTAAAATGGTGTTATTTTTATTACATGTTAAAATCCAAGATGCACTTAAAATTTTCATTAAAATTTATTATCCGTTTTGACTTGCTTCAGTTTGTGCATTTTCTACAGCTTTCATTTCTGATACAATTTGACTTAATGAAATCAAACCTAAATGATATCCAAAAGGACCAAATCCAGTAATAACTCCTGTAGATGCCGCTGCAGTTATTGATTTTTGTCTAAACTCTTCTCTTTTGTAAATATTTGAAATATGTACTTCTACTGTTGGTAAATTAACTGCAGATAAAGCATCTTTAATTGCAATAGACGTATGAGAAAATGCTGCTGGATTAATTAATATTCCATCAACTGTACCTAAAGATTCTTGAATTCTATCTACTATCTCACCTTCTAAATTTGATTGAAAAAATTCTAATTCTACTCCATTTTGTTCTGCACTTGTTTTCATTTGATCATGAATTTGTTCAAGGCTCATTGGACCATATATATGTTGTTCTCTAATACCTAACATATTTAGGTTTGGACCTTGGATTACTGCGATTTTCATATTATATTCCTTTTATAAATTTCAGGTAAGATTATATTTAAATTATTGTTAATTATATATCAAGTGGAAAAGGGAAATGATGAAAAATTATATACTTTTAAATGAAAATGCAATTTATTATGAATGTGGATTTTCGTGCGATAATGTTATTTATTTTAAACTAGAGAATGATGCCTTTTATATAACAGATGCACGATATACAATTGAAGCTAAGGAATTTGCAAAAAACTGTAGTGTTATTGAAAGTTCAAATCTTATTGAAGATGCAAAGATTATATTAAAAAAGAACAAAATTAAAAGACTTATTTTTGATCCAAATGATTTTAAACTATCATTTTATCAAAAACTAAAAAAAAATTTAAAAACTGAATTTATACCAAAAGAGAATTTTTCAAAATTAAAAAGAATTATTAAAAGTGATGAAGAAATTAAGCTCTTAAAAAAAGCTTCAAAAATAGGAAAAAGTGGATTTAAAGAGTTAGCAAACTTCATTAAAGTAAATGGCTCTAAGCAAAGTGAAAATTTTTTACATTTTAAAGCTATTGAAAAGTTAAGTTCATTTGGCAATTATGACTTAAGTTTTGATCCTATTGTAGCAATTAACAAAAATGCTGCAAAACCTCATGCACTTCCTACAAATAAAAAATTAAAACTTAATGATATATTACTAGTTGATGCTGGAGTAAAATATAAAAGATATTGTTCTGATAGAACATGTACTTCAAGTGTAGATTTCGAAAACTTTTCTTTTAAAAGAGAGCAAATTTTTAAAAAAAGAAAATATCAAAAGATTTACGATATTGTACTTAAAGCACAACTTGAGGCAATTAGTAAAGCAAGAAGTGGAATGAAGGCATCTAAGGTTGATAAAATTGCTAGGGACTATATTACAAAAGCAGGTTATGGTAAATACTTTGTTCATAGTACAGGTCATGGTGTAGGATTGGATATACATGAATTTCCAAATATAAATTCTAAATCAGAAGTTATAATAGAAGACAATATGGTTTTTACTATAGAACCAGGAATTTATCTCCCCAATGAATTTGGTGTACGAATAGAGGATAGTGTTGTTATGGAAAATGGAAGAGCAATTATACTATAAATTAAGAAAAATAAACTTGACTATTTTAGTAGGTTTATTTTCTCAGGATAAATATGAAAAAAAAATTAAATAAAAGATTAACACTTTTTTACACAAATAATTTTCCTATAAAATCTAAAAACAATTCTAATAAAAAGTATACTGTAACTATAGGAATTGGGGGAAATATTGGAAATACCAAAAGAATATTTGATAAATTATTTCTTTGTTTAAAACAAGATAAAAGAATTAGTATTATTATGACTTCACCTTTACTTTTAAATCCTCCTTTTGGTTTTTTGGATCAAAATTACTTTTTAAATGGTATAATCGCGATTAAAACTAATCTAGCCCCTAATGATTTTCTAAAAAACATGCAAAGGTTAGAGAAAAGATTTGGAAGAAAACGATCCTTTCAAGATGCGCCTAGAACTCTGGATATAGATATAATATTTTTTGATAATAAAAAAATAAATACAGAGGATCTTATTATTCCTCACAAAGATTGGGCCAATAGAGAATCAGTGATTATTCCTTTAGAAGAAATGAAAAGGATAAATAAATGAAGAAAAAAGTAGTTGTAGCTATGTCAGGTGGTGTTGATTCTTCGGTTACTGCTTTACTGTTAAAACAGCAAGGCTATGAAGTGCAAGGCTTATTCATGCGTAATTGGGATTACGGAATAGAAGGAAGTCAATGTCCTAATCGTATAGAATATGAGGATGCTCTTAAAGTAGGTGAAATATTAGGCATTGAAGTAAAAGGTAAAGATTTTGTTAGTGAATATAAAACTAAAGTATTTGATGTATTTTTAGAAGGTTTAGAAAAAGGGCTTACTCCTAATCCGGATATATTATGTAATCGTGAAATTAAATTTAATGTTTTTTTGAATGAAGCAAAAAAAATGGGTGCAGATATGATTGCAACTGGGCATTATGCTAAAATAGCTAAACACAATAATCATCATGTACTAGCTACTCCAAAAGATGATTCAAAAAATCAAACTTATTTTTTACATGCTTTATCTAGTGAACAACTCTCACAATCTTTATTTCCTCTATGCGATATAACTAAAAAAGAAGTTAGAGAATTAGCTAAAGAATACAAACTACCTGTAAGTGATAAAAAAGATAGTACTGGAATATGTTTTATAGGAAAACAAAAATTTGATGAATTTATTACAAAACATTTAAAAGCCATTCCTGGAGATATTGTAGATGAATCAGGAAAAGTAAGAGGGAAACATAAAGGTCTTATTTGTTATACACTTGGTCAAAGAAAAGGTATTGGCGTAGGAGGTGTTAAAGATACTGAAACAGCTAATAATATTCATAACCCATGGTATGTAGCCAAAAAGGATATGAAAACTAATACATTATTAGTTGTACAAGATACTAATCATCCTTTACTTATGAGCCAAAATGTAGAAGCTAGTCATATACACTGGGTATTGGATGAACCACCTAAGATTGGTGATAAACTAATGGCACAAACTCGTTATCGTCAACAAAAACAAGCTTGTACAGTAAAAGAAGCTAATGATGATATTGTCCTAGTTGAATTTGATAATCCTCAAAGAGCTGTGACTTTAGGACAAAGCCTTGTTTTATATGATGGTGAGTATTGTTTAGGTGGAGGATTTATAAGTAATTACTATTAATTCAAAAAGCAAAATTTATTATAAAAAAATAATGGGGATGAGAAGAGAGTTACCAAGGCCATTTGGACTTTCAATAAAAGTTTTTTTTAATAGTATAATCACACTTTTTACTAAATCTTCTAGCTAATAAATTCTTTTAAATCGTGCAAAGATTATAAAAGAATTAAATATAACCTAAAACTAGGAGGCTCTTCCTAGTTTTAAATATATCTTGTTCATATATTTATTATTAAATTATAATAATAAATTTCTAAACTTTAAAAATAATTAATATCTATTAAGTAATATTTTGATAAAATCGCATAAACTACAATCACACAAGGAAAATCTAATGTCAAAATTCAAGCTTTTTAGTGGTACTGCGAACCCTGAATTTGCTAAAAAAGTTGGTGAATATCTAAATATTGAAGTAGGTGTTGCTACGATTAATAAATTTAGTGATGGTGAAATAGCCGTTCAAATTAAAGAAAGTGTAAGAGGACAAGATGTATTTATTGTTCAACCTACGTGTTCTCCGACAAATGATCACTTAATGGAACTATTAATTATGATAGACGCATTAAAACGTTCAAGTGCTAAGTCTATTTCAGCTGTTATTCCTTATTATGGTTACGCAAGACAAGATAGAAAAGCAGCTCCTAGAGTTCCTATTTCAGCAAAGCTAGTTGCAGATATGCTTGAAGCCGCAGGTATAGATAGAATGATTACTATTGACTTACATGCAGCTCAAATTCAAGGTTTTTTCAATATTCCTGTTGATAATTTATTTGGGTCAATCATGTTTGTTGATTATTTAAAAGCTAAGAATTTAAAAAATCCTATTATTGCTTCACCAGATATTGGAGGAGTTACAAGAGCTCGTTCTTATGCTCAAAAACTAGGATACGATTTAGTAATAGTTGACAAAAGAAGAGAGAAGGCGAATGAAGCAGAAGTCATGAATATCATAGGTGATGTTGATGGAAAAGATGTAATTTTAGTTGATGATATGGTAGATACTGCAGGAACATTAGTTAAAGCTGCAGAAGCCTTAAAGAAAATGGGTGCTACTTCAGTTATGGCATGTTGTACGCATGGTGTATTAAGTGGTCCGGCTTATGAAAGATTAAACAATGGTACATTAGATGAACTAGTAATATCTGATACAATTCCAATGAAAGAATCATCTGATAAGATAACTGTATTAAGTGGATCAACTATAATTGGAGAGACTATTAGAAGAATTACTAATAACGAATCAGTAAATTCTATTTTTATTTAAAACATTATTAAATAAATTTTTAATTTATTTTTAGATAGAATTCTACAAAACATTAAAGAAGAGGAAAATTTATGAAAAAAATTTTATTATCAACTGCACTTTGTGCATCTGTTATGCTAGCAGCAAATAATGATTATAAATATGAAATAACACCTATGATTGGGGGAACTTACAGTGAAGGTAATTTAGATTTAGAAAGAAATTACGCAAATGCTGGATTAAGTTTAGGTTTTAACCTAGAAGATTCTAGATTTGACCAAGTTGAATTAGGTTTTTTAAGAACATTAGAAGATGTTGACTATGATAATTCAAATAGAAATACAGGTATTACAAGAGTGTTTACAAACTTTGTAAAAGATTATAAATTATCTGATTCTACATCGGTATATGGTTTAATTGGTGCTGGTATTGAACTATTTGACAATGAAATGTATGGTAATGAAGATGGACTATTTGGTAACTACGGTGTTGGTGTTAAATATAAATTTTCTAATTATCATTCAGTAGCTTTAAAAGCAGACATTAGACACCTTATTGAAACAGATCACGGTGATAATAATTTATTATATACTGTAGGACTTGCTATTCCATTTGGTAAAAAAGCAGCTCCAGCTCCTGTAGAACCAGTTGTTGTAGAAAAGAAAGAGGTAGAAATTGTTGTGAATTCAGATTATGACAATGATGGAGTTATTGATAAAGAAGATAAGTGTCCAAACTCTGTAGAAGATGCAGTTGTTAATATTCATGGTTGTGAAATAGATTCTGATAATGATGGTGTTATTGATAGATTAGATAAATGTCCAAATACTCCAAAAGGTGATATCGTTAATAGTGAAGGTTGTTCTTTAACAGTTAACTTAAATATCAATTTTGAAACTGATTCTGCAGTAATTAGAAATCAATATGATTCTAAAATCCAAAAATTTGCTAAATTCCTTAAAACTTTCCCATCAGTAAAAGGTAAAATTTCAGCACATACAGATGCAGTTGGTACAGAAGAATATAATCAAGGATTATCTGAAAGAAGAGCAGCTTCAACAGTTGAAGCTTTAAAAGCATATGGTATAGATGAATCTAGATTAAAAGCTATGGGATATGGAGAATTATCTCCAAAAGCTTCTAATTCAACTTCTGAAGGTAGAGCTGAGAATAGAAGAGTTGAAGGTGCAATTTATAAATAATCAAAACTTCTAAATAATAGAATTTAGGTTTTACCTAAATTCTATTTACTAAATAAACTAACTTAAATTTACACTTAACTCAAAACTTACAAACTTTTAGATATAATCGCGTTAAATTATATTATATTAGGATTATACCTTGCAAGAAAACATTAGAAACTTTTCAATTATTGCTCATATTGACCATGGGAAATCTACACTAGCTGATAGAATAATTCAAGAATGTGGTTCAGTAGCGGATAGAGACATGTCTGCACAAGTAATGGATACAATGGATATTGAACAAGAGCGTGGAATTACGATTAAAGCTCAAAGTGTCCGTCTTAACTACAAAAAAGATGGAGAAAACTATATATTAAATCTAATTGATACTCCAGGACATGTTGATTTTTCATATGAAGTAAGTAGATCTTTAGCCTCATCTGAAGGTGCACTTCTTATTGTAGATTCAACTCAAGGTGTTGAAGCTCAAACTATTGCAAATGTATATATTGCTATGGATAATAATTTGGAATTACTTCCAGTGGTAAACAAAATTGATTTGCCATCAGCTGATCCAGATAGAGTACTAGAAGAAGTAGAAGAAGCAATTGGACTAGATTGTACTTACAATAATTTAATTTCTGCTAAGACTGGTATTGGTGTAAAAGATTTAATTGATACTATAGTAGATAGAGTCCCTGCCCCAACAGGAGATGAGAGAGCCTCTACTAAAGCATTGATTTATGATTCTTGGTTTGATAATTATTTAGGAGCAGTTGCTCTTGTAAGAGTTTATGATGGTTCTATTAAAAAAGGCCAAATGATTAAACTTATGAATACTAAACAAGAACATCAAGTACTAAATATGATGTACCCTCATCCTTTAAAAAAAGAGAAAACTCCAGAAATTAAAACAGGTGAAATTGGTATTGTAGTACTAGGACTTAAAACACTTGATGGTATTGCTGTTGGTGATACTATGACTGATGCTAAAAATCCTACAAGTGAATCTATTGATGGATTTGAGCCTGCTAAACCTTTTGTATTTGCAGGACTTTATCCAATTGAAACTGACAAATTTGAAGATTTAAGAGAAGCTCTTATTAAACTTCAACTAAATGATTCTTCAATCTCTTTTGAACCTGAATCTTCTGCTGCACTTGGTTCTGGATTTAGAACAGGATTTTTAGGTATGCTTCATATGGAAGTAATCAAAGAGAGACTTGAAAGAGAATTTCACTTAGATTTAATAGCAACAGCTCCTACTGTTGTATATGAAGTTCTAAAAAAAGATGGTGAAAAAATAGCTATTCAAAATCCTTCTGAGTTACCAGAGCCTAACTATATAGAGACTATTTTTGAACCTTATGTAAAAGCTACAATTTTAGTACCTGATGAGTTTTTAGGAAATGTTATAAAACTTCTTAATGATAAAAGAGGAATACAAATTAAAATGGACTATATTGGGAAAAGAGTATTATTAGAATATGATATTCCAATGAATGAAATTGTAATGGATTTCTATGATAAGTTAAAGTCAACTACAAAAGGTTATGCCTCATTTGATTATGAACCAATTGGTTTTAGACCAGGAGTACTACAAAAACTTGATATAAGAGTTGCTGGTGATGTTGTTGATGCCCTATCTATTATTGTTCCAGAAAATAAAGCTGTAAGTAAAGGTAGAGAGTTTATTAAGGCACTTAAAGAAATGATTCCAAGACAACTTTTTGAAGTAGCTATTCAAGCATCAGTTGGATCTAATATTATTGCACGTGAAACTGTAAAATCTACAGGTAAAAATGTAACAGCAAAATGTTATGGTGGAGATATTACAAGAAAGAGAAAGCTTTTAGAGAAACAAAAAGCTGGTAAGAAAAGAATGAAAGCTATAGGGAAGGTCAA
>JAAETO010000107.1 GCA_024228275.1 Arcobacter sp. | reverse complement strand
GAAACTATTTTAACAAAAGAAGAAATTTTGGAAAGATATTTAAATCAAGTATATTTTGGACATAATTATTATGGAATTAAAACTGCAGCGCAAGGATATTTTAGAAAAAACTTATATGAATTAAATATAAAAGAGATTGCACTTTTAGTTGGTCTTCCTAAGGCTCCAAGTTTTTATGATCCCACTAGAAATCTAAAGTTTGCACTAGCAAGAGCTAATCAAGTTGTAAAAAGAATGAATACTCTTGGATGGATAAATAAAGCTGAATATGAAAATGCTGTTAATTTTATACCTAAAGTATATAATGATACATTAACTCAAAATAAAGCTCCTTATATTATTGATTATGCATTAAAAACATTAAGAAAAGATATAAAAGATATAAGAACAGGTGGATATAAAGTAAACTTAACAATTGACTTAGAAGCTCAAGAAATAGCAAGAGATGCATTAAAATTTGGTTATGAAGGAATTTTAAAAAGAGATTCAAAATTACAAAAGAACCCTAGAAACAATATTGACTTAAATAAACAACCAGTACCTGAAGGATACTTTGTTAATAGTTTAAATGGAGCTATTGTTTCAATTGAAAATAGTACAGGTAAAATAATTGCTTTAGTTGGTGGAGTAAATTATAAAAAGTCAACTTTTAACCGTGCTGTTCAAAGTAAAAGACAGCCAGGTTCATCAGCTAAACCTTTTTTATATCAAACTGCCTTAGACTTAGGATACTCCCCAGCATCACAACTTGTTGATATTGGAAGAACATATAAATACAAGATAGGTAACAAAGAAAAAAAATGGCAACCTAAAAATTATGGCGGTAACTTCAAAGGAATTATTAGCTTAAGAGAAGCACTTGTAAAATCTAGAAATTTAGCAACTATAAATTTAGTAACTGATGTAGGTATTTCAGATATGTATCAAGGTTTAGAATCATATGGAATAACTGGAATCCCTAGAGATTTATCTATTACTCTTGGTTCATTTTCAATATCTGCTTTAGGATTAAGTAAAGCATATAGTGTATTTTCTAATGATGGAATACAAGTAGAACCATATATTATTTCAAGTATAACTAATAGTAAAAATGAAACTACGACTTTTGAACCTAAAGTAAAATATATAAACTCTCCAGAACAGACATTCTTGATGAAGTCTATTCTTAAGGATGTTGTTATTAGAGGAACAGGGAGAAGAGCTAAAGTAAAAGGAATAGATTTAGCTGGAAAAACTGGAACTACTAATAATAATGTTGATGCTTGGTTTTGTGGGTTTTCTCCTAGTATACAAACTATAGTATGGTATGGAAAAGATGATAATACTTCAATGAGGAACAGTGAAGGAGGAGGAAGTACAGCAGCTCCAGCTTTTTCATATTTTTATAAAAAATATTTAGAGATTCATCCTGAAATAAATAGAAAATTTATAATTCCATCTAACATTAAAACTTCAAAAATAAATGGTAAAAAAGAGTATTATACGGACACCTCACCTTTACCAGAAATTGAAATTCATATTGAATCTGAAAATCCTGATGAAGAAACAATTGAATTTTAAAACTAAGTGGTTTTAAGTTTTAAATAGTTAATTAATAAAAAAAGGGCTAATCCATATGGATTAGCCCTTTTAATTTTATTAGTATTTTATTATTAACAAGAATAAGTTGATTTAAATTCAAATGCAGTTGGTCTAGCCTCATCTGGCCAAACTTGAGTTTCAAATTTATAATGTTGATAACAATCAACCATATCTTTTGTAAATACTGGTTGTAAAAATTCATTATCTCTAATTAATGCTTCTAATGAACCTCTTAATGTATGAGGCATTTGAGGGATATTTCTCTCTCTAATTTCATCTAAAGGCATTTCAAATAAATCTTCATCCATTGGACCAATTGGTTCAATTTTATTAGCAATTCCATCAAGACCAGCCATTAACATTGCTGCAAATGCTAAGTAAGGACAAGAAGTTGAATCTGGGAATCTCATCTCAATTCTTGTTGCTTTTTCACCAGCACCATAAGGAATTCTACAAGAAGCAGATCTATTTTGAGAAGAGTAAGTTAAAATAGAAGGAGCTTCAAATCCAGGAATTAATCTCTTATAAGAGTTAGTTGACGGGTTAGTAAATGCTGCAACAGAACGAGCATGTTTAAAAATACCACCAACATAATGTCTAGCCATCTCAGAAAGATTTCCGTACTCACCTTCTTTATAAAATAAGTTAGATCCATCTTTCCAGATTGATTGATGAACATGCATACCGTTACCATTATCACCAAATAAAGGTTTTGGCATAAATGTACAAGATTTACCATTTAAATGTGCAACCATTTTACAAACATACTTATACTTTTGTACATTATCAGCAGCTTCAATTAAATCACCAAAAACAATACCAATTTCACCTTGTGCTTGTGCAACTTCATGATGACCTAGTATTACTTCAAGTCCAACTTGCTCAAGAATTTGCATCATTTCAGCTCTTAAATCAACCATTGAATCTGTTGGTTGAACTGGAAAATAACCACCTTTAGTTCTTGGTCTATGTCCAATGTTTCCACCTTCAAAATCAGATGAATCTGACCACTCACCCTCTTCTGAATCTACTTTATAATAAGATTCATTGATACTATCTACTATTTTTACATCATCAAAAATAAAGAATTCATTTTCTGGTCCAAAATATGCTGAATCACCAACACCAGACTCAGATAAATGAGTTAATGCTTTTTTAGCAATAGATCTTGGACATTTTTCATACATTTGACCTTTATAAATATCATAAACATCACAAAATACAATAATTGTTGAATCTGCAGTAAATGGATCTAAAAATGCACTTGCAACATCTGGCTTTAATAACATATCTGATTTATTAATTGGTTGCCATGCATCTACAGAAGAACCATCAAAAGGCATACCAAATGATAATTGATCAGCAGTAACTGCACTCATCATATAAGTTAAGTGATGCCACATTCCTTTCATATCTGTAAATCTAAAATCTACAAATTGTACTTCATTCTCTTCACAATATTTGAAAAATTCTTCATTATTGTTAACAAATTTACCCATGTATAAACTCCTTAAAATTATTCTAAATATTCTATCTAAATAAATAAAATTAAAGATTAAAAAGCTGTATATTTTTTATACAATGTAATATTATTTATAATTTATTTTAACTTTTTACTGTTTAAAAAGTGAGCTGTTTTTTGTCTCTATTTTTAAAGATTGTGCACTTGGTATAGCCAATTTGTTTGGCTAATTTAATTACTTCATTATACATAAAGCCAATTTGATCGACACTATGCGCATCTGAAGAAAAAGTAATTGGTATCTGAAATTCATATGCAGACTCAATCAATTCTTTTGAAGGGTAAGGTTCGTTTATAGGTTTTCTTAAACCAGCAGCATTAATTTCTATAACCATATTAGCTTTTTTAATAGCCTTTAATGCATCTTTTGCGATTATTCTAATATCCTTTTTTGGTAAATATTTAAAAACTTTTATTAAATCTAAATGTCCTACAACATCAAATAAATTTGATTTTGCCATTTCTTCTATTACTGCAAAATAATCAATCCAAATATCATCAATGTTTTTTTCCTTATACTTACCAATAAACTCTGGATTATCAAAACCCCATAGGTTACTATTCTTTTCTTGAATGAAATGAATAGAACCAATTAAATAATCAACTTTAGATTTTAAAACTTCATCTAAGATCAATGATCTATTTTGCATAAAATCAACTTCATATGCAAGAAGGATCTCTATATCATTTTTATATTTTTCTTTTAAAAATAATACTTCAGTTTCGTAAAAAGTTTTTTTTGAAATATCCATTCTATATTTAGGATCAAAAGGCATAGGAGCATGGTCAGAAAAGCCAAAAATATCAATACCTATAGATATTGCTTGTTTAACATACTCTTCCATACTTCCATTAGCATGATTACATAAATAAGTATGATTATGTAAATCTACTCTAGTATTTTTACTCAAGATAATATACCTGCACCTTTTATTGCAGTACTTCTATCTTCGGCATAAACTCTTTTACCATCTAAAATATCATATTTCCAAATTGGTGCTGCTGCCTTAAAATCTTCAACAAATTCATCAATCATTTCTAATGCAACTCTTCTTTTTGGAGAACAAACAGCTGCAATATATGAACTTTCATGATTTAAAACATCACCTCTTGAATGTGCCATAAGAACTATTGCATTTTTTTCATTTGCTTTTTTTTGCCAATCATTAAACCATTTATTTAAAATTGGTTCATAAATATCAAAACTTAAACCATCAATACTATTTTCATCACGTACAACCCCATTAAAAGTAATAATAGCGCCAAAATTTGAATTTTTAAATTCATCAAACCATTGTGAATTTATAGAATTTACATCTAAAGCTCCATCACATAAAATTAATTTTTCCAAATTATCCACCACAAACAGGAGGAAGTAATGATACTCTATCTCCATCACTAAGAGAAATATCTTTTGAACTAACTAATGTGTCATTAACTGCAACGGCACAATTTTCCAACCAAGAAGATATTTGATCATCACTTTTTAATAAAGAACCTAATTCACTAAGATTGCTAATATCACAACTAATAGTATCTTTATTAATTGGTCCTAAGAATTCAACTTTAACCATTTTTAACCCTTTTTTTACATTTTTTTTTGTATTATAGCAAATTTATTTTAATGTTAGGATGACCGAAATCAAATGATTTTTGCAAAAATTGATTTTATTAATTTATTACCGTTTCATGTTTATATAAAAAAGAACCTAAAATCCAATCAACTGAAGTCAATTATTCAGTACAAAAAGTCTTATCCCGCCGATATTAATAAAAAATTTAAAAAAAGAAAAGTAGATGCAGCTTTTATATCTTCCATTGCTTCAAGAAATGAAAAAAAATTAAATTTAGGAATTGTAGCTAAAAATGATGTTCAATCAGTAATATTAATACCAGGTAATAATAAAGATGACTATCAAAGTGAAACCTCAAATGCACTAGCTAAAATTTTAGATTTAAATGGCGAAGTTTTAATTGGAGATAAAGCATTAAAATATTTTCATGAAAATAAAAATAGCAATTTTATTGACCTTGCAAAAGAATGGAATAATAAATATAATTTGCCTTTTGTTTTTGCAACTTTATGCTATTCTAAAAATGGAAAATTACTAAAAAAAATTATTAAAGGTTTTAATAAACGTCATATCAAAATACCGCAATATATTTTAAAAAAATATTCAAATAGATCAGGTATATCAAATAAAAATATTTTAGAATACTTAAAAAAAATTGATTATGAAATTAATAATAAAGAAAAAAGAGCCTTGAAAAAATTTCTTTATTTAGCAAATAAAAAAGGATTATAATGAATATATGCGATTCAATTATATTAGGTATTATTGAGGGTATAACCGAATTTTTACCAATTTCATCAACTGGACACTTAATAGTTGCAAGTGAATTTTTAGGGATTGATCAAAATAGTGTAACAAAAGCCTATGAAGTGATTATACAATTTGCGGCAATATTAGCAGTAATTTTAAACTATCCTAGTAAATTTTCATTCAAACATATTGATTTATGGACAAAAATTTTTATTTCTTTTTTACCTATAGCAATAATAGGATTTATTTTTTCATCACAAGTAAAAGCAATGTTTAACTTCCAAATAGTAGCAATTATGTTCATAGTTGGAGGTATTGTATTTCTAATTGTAGAAAAATTTTATGATGAATCGAAACATATAACTAGTGATGTTGAAGACGTTACATATAAACAAGCATTATATATAGGTTTAGCACAAATTTTTGCCTTAATACCTGGAACAAGTAGAGCTGGTTCAAGTATTATTGGAGCAATGTTAGTAGGACTTAATAGAAAAGCTAGTGCAGAATTTTCATTTCTATTAGCTTTTCCAGTAATGTGCGCAACTACTGCTTATGATTTATTAAAACATTACAAAGAACTTTTTTCAGATGCAATTTTTTTAAATTTAGTAATTGGTTTTATTGTATCTTTTTTTGTTGCATTTTTAGCAATAAAATTATTTTTAAAATTCTTAGAAAATTTCACCTTTGTTGCCTTTGGTATTTATAGAATTGTATTTGGTGTATTATTACTTATTATTTTCAATTAAAATATCAACAATTGATTCAACACCATTACACATAATTGAATTAACTAATTTTTTACTTATTTTATGATTGTCTTTTTTTAAATATTTAATAAATAATTCTTCTGTTAAATCTTTTTCTCTACATATATAACAAAGTTGTTGTTGTTTTAAAAACATCGCATTAGCATATTGATGATCTTTAGAAGCATAAGGATAAGGAATAAAAAGTGTAGGTAAGGCATTTGCACTTAATTCCCATAATGTTGAAGCACCTGCGCGGCTTATTGCAAAATCAGACTCTTTCATTTTTATGGATAAATCTTTTGTAAAATCAAAAACATCAACTTCAATATTCATTTTTGAATAAGCATCTTTAACTCTTTGAAAATCATTACTTCCCGTTTGGTGAATAATATTAAGACCTGTTTTTTTTAAAGTTGGAGCAACTTTTAGTGCAAAATTATTTATATGTTGTGCTCCTTGAGAACCTCCTAAAAAGATTATTGTTTTTAACTTATCTCTGATTCTTGCGTTATCAAAAAATTCATTAGAAACAGGATAATCTTTTACTAAAGATTTATTATCAAAAGATGAAAATACACCAGTAGCAAATTTTGACGTCACTTCATTTAGTTTGCCCATAACAGAATTTTGCTCATGAATATATAATTTACAACCAAATGTTAATATAGAAGAAAAAGCGGCAGGCGCTGCTGAAAAACCTCCTACGCTAATTACAATCTTCACATTGTGTTTACTAAATAAATCATTACACGTACCCATTGCACTAAAAATTTTTAAAAGAGATTTTATTTTCCCTGAAAATTTTTTATTAACAACACCTTTTGTATCTAAAAAAATTGCTTTTTTTAATCTTTTATCATTTTCAAACCAATTCTTATCTTGTCCATTTACAGAACCTACAAAAATTGCTTTTATTCCTCTTTTATGAAACTCTTCAATAAAAGTATCTGCTACTTTTAAATGTCCTCCAGTTCCACCACCTGTAATAACAACTGAACCTTTCATATTTACCTAACCTTTTTATTCATATCAACAGACTTACTTATTGAAAGTACTAAACCAATTGCCAGTGACATTGATAACATAGATGAACCCCCATAACTTAGTAAAGGGACGGCAATTCCTTTAATTGGTATCATACCCGAAATTCCATATGAGTTAATTAAAAATGCAATAATAATCATTAAAGCAATACCAATTGTAAATAAATGATAAATTTTATTTTCAACTCTTCCGCTTATTTTAAAAATTCTTAATACAATTAACAACATAATTGTTATAATAAAAAATAAACCAACAATACCAATTTCTTCTGTTATTCCAGCAAGAACAAAATCAGTATGTACTTCACTTAAAAATCCAAGTTTAATATTACCAAGACCCATACCTTGCCCAAATAATCCACCATTATGAATAGCATTTAATGAGTGAGAAACTTGATAGGGTTCAGGTAATTCGTCTATTCTTAAATATTTATCAGCCCATGACGGTAATATAGATAAAATTCCATCTTGAACCATAGCCCACCAAGAAAAAATTCTTTGAATCCTATGAGGAGCTGCTAAAATAAGTCCTATTAAAGTAAGTAATCCAATTACACCTAAAGAAACAAATACCTTATAACTTCTATTTGCAAAAATCAATAAAATAAAAAGTATTGATCCTAATAGAACAACTTGTCCTAAATCTTTTTGTAAAAAAGCTATAATAAAAACTACAACAAAAAAAGTTAAAAAATAAGGAGCTAAAAGAATAAACTCCTTTTTTAAAGTGATTACTTTAGATACTTTAATTAGCCTTCGATGAAAAGACCAAGACAAAAAATATATAAATCCTATTTTAAAAAATTCTACAGGCGATAAAGAGAATCCAGGTAACCTAATCCATCTATTTGCTCCTCCTGATGATGTAACAATTGAACTTGGAAGAAAAGGCATAAGGGCCATTAATACAAAAAATATTATAAATAAACTCAAACCAATTTTATTTACAATTTTATCAGGATTTATTTTAGATAGTATCCACATCATTAGTATAGATAATATACCAACAAATAATTGCCTAATAAAAAAATGGAATTGATTATACTCATAATACTCAATAGTATAAACACTTAATGAGTAAGAAAAAACAATACTTATAGTAATTAATGAACAAACTAACAAAAATAGTATGTAATCAGCTTCATTTTCAATACTATTATTATTATTTTTAATTTGATTTTTGATAAAATGCATTCTTTATTATATTACATTATGGATAAATATGTCTTCAATTCAAGAGGAAAAAGATAACAAAATTAAAAAAATAGTAATTTTACTCTTTTTCATACTTTTTTTAATTATTATACTAGTAGTTTCAATTTTTGATACTATAAATAGTTTTAGACGATTACCTTCTTTGGATAGTTCAAAAAAAGAATTATCAGTTCGAGGGGATATAATAAGTTCTGATAATTTTAAAATTACTACATCAAAAAAAATATATAAAGCTTCGATTGATACTAGGCATCTAGATCTAAATAAAAAAGAACTTTTTATAAAACTTTTTTCTATTTATAGTAATATATCTTATAATAAAATAAACAAAAAAATAAGCAAATCATTAAAAAAACCAGGAAACCTTGTACTATCTTATAACATTGATTCTAAAACTGCTAAAAATTTAAAAGAATTAGGTTTTAAACTAAGAAAACTAGGTGTATTTAAATCTAGAAAAGTACATGGAGGTAAAATCTTAAGAGGTCTTAGTATAAATGAAAGTGGAGAAAAAAGATTATACTCTTATAATAATACTTTAACCCCTGTAGTAGGATATATTACTAAATTTGAATCAAAAACTGGGAAAACTAAAGTAAAAGGAATAAAAGGACTTGAAAAGAAATTTGATAAACTTTTAAATAATAGTAAAGATGGTATATTAAGTGGAAAAAGAGATGTACTATCATATATAACATTTGATAAACAATCTACTATTAAACAAAGGATTGATGGAGCAAATTTAGTTTTAAATATTCCATTAAAACTTCAAAAAAACAATGAAATGATTTTAGATATGTATAAAAAAAAATTTAGTGCAGATGAAATAATTATTTCCATAATGGATAGTAAGACAGGTGAAATATTATCTTTAGCATCTTCAAATAGATTTAATCCTCAAAAAATATATCAAAAAGATATACCATCTTTGAATGTAAATGCAATAGAGTACCAATTTGAACCAGGATCAGTAATTAAACCTATTTCAGTAGCATTAGTAATGGACCATAATAAAATTAAAAAAAATGAATTATTTTTTGCACACAATACAAAAGGAAAAGCAAATAAAAAAGGTGAATATCCAAGAGGTAGATATAAATTAGGAAGATACCATATAAAAGATGATCATAGATTCAAAAAGCATTATCTAACATTAGATGATATAGTAATATATTCATCTAATATTGGAACATTACAATTAGCTCAAAGATTATCTGGTCCAGAATTTTATGAAGGTATGAAGAGGTTTGGGTTTACTAGAAAAACTGGAATTGACTTACCATATGAAAAAAGAGGTATAATGCCAAAAATATGGCAATTCTCCGCAAATGATAAAAAGAAAGAAGATAATGTATTTAAAGCTACAGTATCGTATGGACAAGGAATGACTTCTACGTTTATGCAAGTTTTAAAAGCATATTCAACTTTTAATAACGATGGTTATTTAGTTACACCAAGAATTTTATCTCATTTGCTAATTAATGATGAAAAATATAAAGATGATAAATTAGAGAACAAAAGGATAATTAGTTCAAAAACTGCAAAAGAGATAAAAAGAATGCTAATAAAAACAGTTAAAAAAGGAACAGGTAAAGCTGCAATCATACCTGGACTTGAAATTGGAGGTAAAACGGGAACGGCTCAAATAGCAAGGGGTGGTAAATATTTAAAAAAATATATTTCGTCTTTTTTTGGTTTTGTAAATGATGAAAAAAACTCTTATACAATAGGAGTAACTGTTATTAATCCTAATTCCACTGGGAAGTACTGGTATTATTATTATGCTTCATGGTCTGCTGTACCAGTGTTCAAAGAAATAGCAAATAATCTTATCAAATTAAACTATCTATCACCAAAAAACGATATAATTTTAAAAAATAAATAAAGGATACTAATGTTCGGATTTAAAAAAGAACTTAAAAAATATAATTATTCAAAAGAAGAATTAGAAAGTTTTCAATATGCCAAAATAGCCACAGATAGTGGAGTTATATGGATAAAATTATTTAATCAGGATACGCCAAATACAGTTTCAAATTTTGCATTTTTAGCTAATGATGGTTTTTACAATGACTTAATTTTTCATAGAGTTATTCCTGGATTCATGGCTCAAGGTGGTTGTCCAGAAGGTAGTGGAACAGGAGGACCAGATTGGGCAATAGAGTGTGAAACAAATTCTCAAAATCAAATACACAATAAAGGTAGTTTATCAATGGCCCATGCAGGTCCAAATACTGGGGGAAGTCAATTTTTTCTATGTTTTGTACCTTGTCCTCATTTAGATGGCCAACATACGGTATTTGGAGGTATTGAAGAAAGTGATTCTGAAAGTTTTACAGTACTTGACAATATTAAACAAAGTGATAAAATAATTTCAATAAAAATAAGTAAAGACAGAGATTAATACCAAAAGCTACTATATGATAGTAGCTTTTGCTTAGCTAAAAAAGTAAACTTCAAATATAAGAATTTAGAAAATTAATTTATTATATCATTTATAATAAGTTAATAGGAGTTAACATGGGACAGTTATTAATATTAATTTTTATTCCATGTTTACTATTCTCTTTTGAAGAAGATAGAATCAAAACAAATAATAATATTAAAAAATATTCTAATTTAGAAAAAGTTCTTAATTCGATGGAAGATAATATCATTATTTCACATAAAAAACTTAACTATATTTCTAAAACAATAGATGAATTTTTTACAAATAAATATACAAATGAGATCTATAAAGATAGTTATATTCGTATTGAAACTTCTTTAGAAAAAACTAGTAATGAATCTTTAAAATTTAATCCAAATATTTATCTAAGAATTCATTTACCAAAAATTGAAAAAAAGCTAACTTTTATAATTCACAATGAAGATAAACTTTCAAGTCATGAATATGAAGATAATAATGAAAAAATTAAACATGACTATGATAAGGAGAGAAATGCTTACAATATTGGCTTGTTATACGACACTATTAAAAAAAATATTTATCTAAAATTTAGAGTAAGATTAAAATTTTCAGATAATCCTTATATATATTCAAAATTAGAAGCAAAAAAAGATTTTGTTATTAATAAAAAGAATAATATTATATTAAAGCAAGAACTAAAGTTTTCTAATAGAAAAAAGCTTGATATGTATAGTTCTATAAGATATAATTATTTAATAAATGAAAAATTTTTACTCTCAAGTTATAATCAATATTATATAAATAGTGCAAGAAAAGATGATAATTTATATAATTCAATTAGATTAAATCATAAATTAACAAAATATAGTCATATAAATTATGTAACTTACATTAATTCTAATAACGATGATAGTAAATTTCAAGCGAAGGAATATAAAACATATATCTCTTATAGAAAATATATAAGAAATTGGCTCTATTACGATTTAATACCATCTATAAGTTGGAGTAAAGAGAATGATTTCAATAGTGTAAACTCAATAAAAGTAAAATTAGGAATTATTATAAAGTAATTAATAAAAAATAAAATACAAGAGGGAAAAAAGAGCAAAAAAAAAGCTTTTAACTAAGCAAACGAAAGCTTTGATTAGATAAAAGCTAATAAAAAAACTCAAGAGCTGGCAGCGGCCTACGTTTCCACAAGTGAAACCT
>JAAETO010000106.1 GCA_024228275.1 Arcobacter sp. | reverse complement strand
CCCCTTCTACAAAAAATACTAGCGCGCAAAATAACTTAACCAAGATTTGCCCAAGCTGTAAAAATATTACTGTACCAGATAAGCTGTTTTGTATCTGGTGCGAAACATATATCCCGAATATAAAAGTTGGTAAAAAAGCTGAGTTCATTAGACGGATGTCCGCAACAGCTTTAGATCCCTTTCTCATCTTAATGCTCTGCTCCATAATTAAAGTAAACGTGGTATGCAGTATCGTTGTGATTTTATATCAAGTTTTCTTCTTCTGGCTCTTGAGTAAAGGCATGACTCCCGGCAAATTAATACTGGGAGAAAATGTTGTTGATAAACTTAGTGGCGACTATCCTGGTTATTGGAGGATGGTTCTACGAGAGGTTATCAGCAAATTTGTAAGCGTTTTAGCTTTTGGCTTGGGATACCCATGGCTTTGGGCAGTTTGGGATAAAAATAATCAAATGTGGCATGATAAAATAGCGGGAACTGTGGTTGTTAACACACATTGAACTTTAATTGTGTTTTCTTTAATTATGCAAATCACTAAATTATGGATTACAGGAATTAAACAAATGGACTCTCACTTGTCGAACAAAAAAAATAGGTGAAAGTTTTTTTATCTAGTTGCATGCCTTTTGACCTGCTTGGCTTATTGCTAGAATGTGTATGATTTAATCCCTGTTTTTTGACCTTTTTGATTATTATGTTCACAGTGCAGGCAAACAGTACTTTTGTTTGAAATAATTTAAACTATTTTTTAATCTTTATAATTCGATCTATTGTATAAACCCTTTGAACACGAATGTACGGATCAATACGTCTTTCTATTAATTTTTCATAATCTTTTTTCTTAATAATATCAATTGAAAAATCGTTTAGTTTATTGTATGTATTAGCCCCTGTGCTTGCATAAGGACTAACAAAAAAGCCCAGAAAAGTTATCGGATTTAGAGCAAAATCAACCACACTCCCTATAGAATCACGTACATTAGACGGTCCTAAAAAAGGTATTACAATATATGTACCTGCTCCGCAATTATATCTACCAAGTGTTTGCCCAAAATCTTCATCTTGTTTCTCCAGCTTAAAGGATTCCTTTGCTACATCTGAAAATCCAGCTACACCAACAGTAGAATTAATTATAAGACGCAAAAACTCTGAACCAGCACCTAAAAATTTACCCTGAAAAAGACAGTTAAAAAAGCGTATAGGCGTCTTTATGTTTGTAAAAAAATTTCTAACGCCTACCTGTCCCTTTTCCGGGACAATTGTTCTATAGCCATTTGAAAAAGGCTTTACAAATTTGAAATATACTATATCGTTGAACTTAAAAATTTTTTTATTAAACGACGGTATTGAGTCTTTAATAAAAGCTTTATCTAATTTTTGAGGTTTATCCTCTTCATCAATTTCCTCTTCATCATCGTAACCAACGTTTGCACTAAAAATTTTGCTTGATACCTCTGTAACAGGATTTTCTTCATAAAAAGCATTAACATCTTCAACAAGTAAGGAGTTATTGAAAATATAAAATATTATTGCAAATGAGAAAATTAATATAATAAATTTTTTCATATCTAAAATCACATTCTTGGAGTAATATGTAAGAGTATTATATATTTTGTTAGCTTTTTTTCCAATTATAAAAAAACAAAGAGGTGTGCCTACTTTCTAAATGAGTTGTATTATTTATAAATTTACTTAACATTATCAGCTTGTATCTAATATCCCAATTATAGATTTTATTTCTCAGATAAATTATGTAAAGAGCAAAAAATGTTTTTAAAGAAAACGATTATTCTTAAATTACTAATGTTTTTATCTTTCTGCATATTTTGTTCAACATTTATAATCGCGGAAGAAGAAACAAAAATCGCAGAAGAAGAAACAAAAGAAATAATCTCAAATTCAATTTCTAAAATTTTCAAGATATTAAATGATAATAAACTTAAGGAAAATAAGGAAAACACAATAAAAGTAAGAAAAGACCAATTCTGGGAAACAATTGAACCAATCATAGATTTTGAATATATATCAAAAGTAGTAATTTCTACTGAGTGGATGCGTATTAAAAACAATAAAGCAAAAAAAAGTGAATTTTTAGACTTATTTACTAAATACCTTAAGTACTTTTTTACAAGCTTGATTGACGATACCGTAAGGAAAAAAAATAATGAGCTTAATTTAAATATAAAAAAAGCCCTTAAAGGAATTACTAGTTCAAAAGGTGTAAAAAAAAACAAATTTATAGTTACTTTAAAATTCGAAAAAAATAAAGAAATTGAAAAATGGAAATTTAAATTATATAAACACAATAATAGTTGGAGAGTACAAAATTATGAAATTTATAAAAATGATACAAGATTTGCAAGTGTAATTGCGGATTTATATGCAGAATTTGATGGCAAAGAGTATGAAGAAATAATTGAATTCTTAAGAAAGAATTATTTAAAAACAAAATTTTAGCTTTGAATATGACGCAATTTATTTTTTTTAATAAATTAACTCATATAAATTAAAAATAATTTAAGAAACTTTTTTCTTTTTCATTTAACCCTAATATTAGTGGTATTAAGAATTTCTTTATTTTTTTATAATCATCCAATTTAAAAAGTATCTTTTTTGTTGTATATTTACTCCAAGTTATTTGACGTACTGATACAAAACGAATCGCAAATTTAGGCTCTAAAAATCAACAATTATGAGCAAACAACT
>JAAETO010000105.1 GCA_024228275.1 Arcobacter sp. | reverse complement strand
AATAACAGCAAACATAATTAAAAATTGTGAAGAATTACTTATTTCTTGGAATTCTAAACAATAAAAGTCCTCCAATTAAGAAAAATAAAACTAAAAATAAGATTGAATATCTCATACTTCCAGTTACTTCAGCGATAAATCCATACATAAACATCCCAATTACGATACCAATTTTTTCAGAAACATCAAAAAAGCTAAAGTAAGAAGCTGTATCTTCAGATTTTTCAGGAATTAACTTACTATATGTAGATCTAGATAATGATTGTGTTCCCCCCATAACTAATCCAACAAACACTGCAGTTATATAAAATTGTATTGGTGTTGTAACAAAAAATGCATAACCACAAATAATTATCCAAAAAAATATTATTGTTATCAAGATTTTAATATTTCCATATTTTTCTGAAAGTTTTGCTGTATAATTAGCACCTACAATTGCAATTAATTGAATTAATAAAATACTAATTATAAGTCCTTTAGTTGAATCTTGTCCTGCCCAATCTAGCTCTTCAACTGCGAAATAAGTTGCTGCAATCATAATAGTCTGTACAGCCATGCTGTACACAAAAAATGCCATTAAATATCTCCTCAATACTTTATTCGTTTTAAGAGCTCTCCATATTTTTCTAATCTCAATAAAACCATGTGCTAAAACAGATTTAGTTACTTTATTACCTTTGTTAGTCCCTGTTGGTAAATATTTAAAAGTGTATTGAGCAAACAATATCCACCAAACACCAACCATTATAAAAGCAATACGTGTTGGTTCACCTGCATCAGAAAAACTAAACCATTCATATTTTAATATCATGAGAAGGTTTATAACTAAGAGTATCACACTACCTATATATCCTAATGAAAAACCTTTTGCGCTAATTTTATCTTGTTGCTCTGGATAGGCTATATCTGGTAAATATGAATTATAAAAAACTAAACTTCCCCAAAACCCAATAAGTGCCAGCATATAACATAAAAGCCCAAATATTAAATTTTCTAAGGAAAACCAATATAAACCTATACAGGATAAAGCTCCTAAGTAGCAAAAAAACTTCATGAAACCTTCTTTATTACCCACATAATCAGATATTCCAGAAAGAATTGGTGATAAAATTGAGACTATTAAAAAACTTAAAGCAGTTACATAACTAATAAGTGAATCATTATTTAAATTATAATTTAAAAAAATAACAGTATCACTTACTTTATTGCCATCTGCATCTTTAATAATAGTTAGTGCTCCATAAAATATAGGAAAAACAGCTGATGAAATTACTAGTGGATATACTGAATTTGCCCAATCGTAAAAGGCCCAAGCGTTTAATAACTTTTTACTTCCTTTTTCTAAGTTAGCCATACATGTTTTTGAATAAATAAAAACTAAAAAAAGCTGCCTGTTTAAGCAGCTTCTAAAGTAGTAAAATATTTT
>JAAETO010000104.1 GCA_024228275.1 Arcobacter sp. | reverse complement strand
ATTTATATTAATTTTTTTTAGTTTTATTTCTGATAGTGATGTTTTTATGAATTTTATTTTCTCTTAAGGTGACATTAGGGTGAACTTCTTTCGTGATAATAATCACATCTGAATAGAATCTTGTAGTCCTTACTGTAACATTAGGGTGAATTTTTTCAGTTCTTTCTGTAACATTAGGGTGTTTTGCTTGTTTTCTTACTGTAACGTTAGGATGTAATTTATTAAGATTCATTTTATTAAAATTTTTATTTGAATTTCAAGTTTTTCTTTTTTATTTAAAGTTTTGGTTTTGAAAATTTATTTTTTTATTTTTATTTTAATATTTTTAATTTTTTTAAATTTTAAGCGCAGTTTTCTTATTTATATTAATTTGATTAAAATCGGCTATAAATAACTGTAATTATGTAAAAAAACATAAATTATTAATTAATAAAGCCGATCTTTTTAATAAAGGCCGGGACTTTTTTAAACCGAAAAAATAAAGTCGATTTTGTTATTATAAATTTTTATTTTCTAATTAAAAAAATTTATTAAAACTAAATAAATTAAAAACAAATCCTAAATAGAAATTTCTTGATTTGAAGATTTTAAAAATTAATAAATAAAAATGAACTTTATTAGTTCAGAGTTAACTACTCAGTCTGATTCAGATTCAATCATAAATATGGAAACTGATTCTTTTAAAGATCTTTCACCAAACCATCTTACAAGCAAAACTAAGCAAAAACGAAAAACCATTATCGATGAAGTTGAAAAAGTTGAAGTTAGCTTGAAGCGTGTTAAAATAGCAGCTGCTGACATGGATAAATATCAAATGGCTCAAGAATTCCATTACAATCAAATATGTGATAAATTAAGCGATTATGATGCTACGAAAAAAACTGTTCAACAACTTACAATTGAAAAAGAAAAAATTTCAAAAGAGCTTGAAGAAAACAAAAAGGAACATGAAAAAAATCAAGAATTAAGCGCCACAGTTCCAGTGAACTTATCACAACAAAGCTCAATCGAACAAAAAAATACTGAACTTAACAATGAGTTAATTAAAATAACAAATGAATTGGAACAACAAAAACAATCATTACATAAAGAAGTAGAAAATCAAAATCAAACCCTTAAAAAAGATTTAGCAAATGCTTTAGCTGAAATTGATAAGTTTAAGGTAGCAAGAAAAGCTTTAGCAACCGCGAATGAGCATATAGAAGAAATGGAAAATAAAAATCAAAAATGGAAACACGCATTACTTGATGCAATAAATGAAAAGTTTCAGGAAAAAGATAAGGAAATTGAAGATATTAAAAAACATTGGGCTAAAGCAAGTCAATATTTTCAACCTAATGAAAAAAATGTAATAGAAGATGACGATTCTTTTTTAGATTCAGTTTCAATGATTAGCAAAAAAACCAAAAAGTCTGTTCAATCTTGTAATTCAAAAAATACTTACTATGAAAGAGACTACTCTCAGTTTTCTACTGATCCTCACGAATACGACGAAATCACAAGAAAAATTCCTAGATGCAAAAGTAAAAATCAGTTATGGGTTGATTGGCTTAACGACGAAAATAAAATAAAACATCAACATCTAATGAATTGGCTGTCATCAGAGCAACAACAGATGAATTTTGACTTTCAACTCATTCAAGCTAAAAAGTTTTTTAAAAAATATACTACTATAAAAAATAATGCAATTCGTTACTGTATTCATAATTTAGTTGCTGATTTTATTTATGATGAATTTAAAATTACTTTAGCCAAAAAATCTGATTGTGAACATTTTCCTTTAAATACAGTTCACCATTCTCAATCCCAGTTAAAAGCTTATATAAGATATTTACAAAATTTCATGTTAGCTAGATCAAAACAAGGAAGGTTTTTAAAGGATCTGCATGAAAAAGAAAAGGAAAAACTATAAGTTAATACATTTATATATAATTTTTTTTATTTTTAATTATAACTATTTAATTTTTTTTTTAATTCAATCATTTTTAATTTTGCTTCTTCCATTTCTTTTTTTGTTCTAAACTTATAGCCTTCAGATAATAAATAACCTAAATAAGTTTCAGGATCAGTTTCTTCATATAAATTCTTTCCTATATGTAGTTCTAAAATGTTTCTCCATTCCTCATCAAATTTTTCTTCGGAATCTTTTTCATCTGTTTCGTTAGCGCAAGATTGTTGCTGTTGATTTCTTTTCTTTTTTTTATTCTTTTTGTTATTATTTAATCTTTTTGCCTTAAATTTTTCGATATCTTTCTGATACATTAGATCAATGTAATCAGTTAATTTTTCTAATTCCAACTCTAAAGGAATTGTTGTATCAAAAGCAACTGTGCTAGGTAACCTTCCAATATCAAGTTTTTTACAAATATGATCAATATTTTTATAAGCTTCTTGAATCCATGAATTTTCTGCCGTAATAGTAGTACACAAATACTCTCTTGCAAGTGCTAATTGTAATCTATAAAAAGTTGTTGCAGGTTTTAAAATAAAACATTTTGAGCCACAGTCATTACATAAATTTTGCTTCTTATCTTCTCCTTTTTTCTCTAATGTAATACCATATATATTGAAAAAAAATTTTTTAATATTTTCAGTTATATCACGCGAGCTAAAGTCTGTTGTTTTTTGTAATCTTGAATTTACAGTTTTTAGCTTATCAGGTTTTATTCCAATGTGACTTATTCTTAGTTCAAGTCTTCTACACATAGACGGCAAATTTTCATGTAACCATTCTTGTATTGCTTCATTATTTATTCTTTCTTTCATTAAAGTATCGTGGCCTTTTAAAAAAGCTAATCCTGAAACATCTGGCTCCGCTTGTTGTAAATCCCATGTATCAAATGTTTCAAAACCACCAATATAAAGTAATT
Organism: Arcobacter sp.; assembly: GCA_024228275.1. Taxonomy (GTDB): domain Bacteria; phylum Campylobacterota; class Campylobacteria; order Campylobacterales; family Arcobacteraceae; genus Halarcobacter. The sequence goes on along the minus strand of JAAETO010000104.1, from coordinate 3,239 downwards.
TATAAGTGTAAAATTTTATTTCGTGGTCAGCAATATCTATTCCAGCGTTTGCTTTGCTAGCTACTTTAAATTTATCTCCATTAATTGAATATTCGATTTTATCATATATGTGTTCTTGTGATTTTTTCAATTCCTTTCTAGAGGTAAAAAGAATTGTAGCAAAATTTTTTATTTTTTCAATGTCACCACAAAGTTCGATCAATTTTGAATAAGTTTCATAAACATTGTCATCAGTTGAATCTTGTATTCCCAGAATAGTTTTTATCTGATTTTTTTTTATTAATGGAGTAATTTCTTGTTGTTGAAGTTCATTTTCTTCAAACACTAATTCACCTCTATCATTTTTCATTTTTACTTCTTTTAAAGTTACTTCGTCTAATTCAGGTTGTCCTGCTTGTTTAAGCAAGTTACTTTCTTTTTTTTTCATTTGAACTGAATCTGAATCTATCATAAGTTTATGGCTGATATCAAATTCATTTTCACTTCCATATGTATCGAAACTGTAATTTACTGAGGGATTATTTTCTTGTAAAACGCGAATAAATTCTTTTCTAAAATCGAGTTGGCCCTTAATAACTTCCCTTTCGTTCATAGCTAAAATTCTTAATAAATCTTTATCTTCTCTATGCAAATTATATCTTAAAGTACCATCAGGTAAAATCACCCTTGTTTCAATATTTAACCTTGCTCTTTTTGAACTAGTTCTACCATCATTAATCAAGTCTTGGAATATTTGATCTTCCGATTTTTCAATATCACTTCCTCTTTGTCTTGGTTTAATGTATACTCTAACTCTATTTTCAGTTAAATGTCTTACTCTTCCAAGTAATTGATTTATCGAACGAGGATTACAACTACATGGTGTTGCAAAAATATAAGCTTCATTAAAATAATCAGTAATATCAAAGCTTATACCAGCACCAACAACAGGACTTATACCTAGTATTCTAAAACGAGTCCACTCAGTATTGCAATTTTCTGCCATATTTGCTTTTTCGGATCCAGAAACATCAGCATCAATTATTTTAATAAAATTTTCGTCGCTTTGAAGATTTGAAAGAAAATCTAATGTTTTCAATTCAGAAGTATTTAAACCAGTATAGTTAAGTTTTACCTTATATTTTTTTACTTGATTATCTAAAAAATTAAGCAATAATGCTTTTAAATTATGAAGCATTGCTTTTGTATTTGAAACAATAAAAACTCTTTTTCTGTCTTTACCAGTTACTGCTTCACATAATCTATTAAACCAAACACTGACGTATTTATAATCTATATAGAATAAATCTTTTCGTAAAAACGGATTTCTATGATACTCCGTAAAATGATTAGAATGATATATTGAGCGAGTGGCTTTTATATAGTAATGACTTCTCCTGGACATGTCAGCATCAGCAAAAATCACTATTTTACTCAATTTAGTTAAATGCTTTAGTAAATCAAACACTTCGTTTCTACTTTCTTTCATAGTTTTACTGCTTAGATGACTGAGAATTGATTCAGATTCATCTAGAATCATGATATCATAAGGTTTATATTCAATTTCTCCTAGTTCATTTATTTCTCCTAAACGCTTTACAGAATCTAACTGACAAGCAATACTTGAAATTCCAATCAACCAATGTCCAAGTTCTTTATCATTGTATCGTTCAAGATTAAAACTTTTTGCACTACTTCTAGCTAACATTTGACGAAAACTTATACTTAGAATCCGGGCTTCTCTTTTCTCTTTTTCTTTAATTTCCTTTCGAACTTTAGTTAAAAAAGCTTTACATACAGTAGACTTACCACTCCCCATGCCACCTCTTAATATAATTGTTCTTTGAAATGATGCATCATAAAAATTACCATTTGGTAATGGTTTTATATCTTGCATAAAAAATCTATTTTCTCTATCTGAAAATGTTTTTCCATAATCGATATAAATTTCATCTTGATTCGGATTTTTTCCTTCGTAACCAATAGGTGCTGATTTATTATGAATAATTGGTCTAATTCTCGATGATTTTATTGGTGGATAAACGGCAATTCCTTTCTTTTTACAACCATGACAAAAGTATTCAACAGAATAATCAGCCATAACTGTAATTTTTGCTTGATGTTGACCAGATTGGCATGGAGAATCAGAATTATCATTTTGATCAAAAGACCAGAAACACATTCTTTGGTCGACTATTTCACCTGATTCTTTTGTTCTTAACATTCGGGTACCATTTTCATCATTGACAAAAGTATCAACTCCAATTTTAACTACTTCACCAATTAATGGATCCACATTTTGATTTGGCATTATCCTTTGACCAGGATGAAGATAATTAGCAATTGTAATTGCTAAATGTTCAGCGATTTTATAAAATTTCAATTTTAATTCTTTATTAGCTTTATATTTTTCTTGTCGTATCGTAGAATCATTTCCTAAAACGTATTCGTAGTTATCAAGTGTATCAATCTTTTTTAAAAGATTAGCCATATGTATTCTTCTTTTATCTCTTAATATTCTAGATGGCAAAACAGTTGAGTCTGATATTTGTCTGTTTAAAGAAATTGATTCGGTCGAGTATAATGTATTCCTAGGATTAATAATTCCATAAGCTTGTTGAAGTTTAATCGGTGTATCATTATTCTTAATTTGATTTATATACCAACTAGATAAACCTGAGAAATATTTACTATCTAATTTTAGTTTATTATATTTCAATAAATCCTCATTTACAGTAATTAAGTAATCAAGAAAGTTATCATTCTTTTGAGATTCCATTGGCAACAAAGGTCTCATTTCAATCCAAGGTTTCCTTCCTTCTCCTCTTTTTAATCTTTTACAAGAACCTAGCATTCTCATATTACGTTTTCCTATTGAATATATGTTATAATCAATAATATGCTTATTGTCATTTCCAATATACCATTTAGTAAAAAGTGGATCATCTATTTCATCCAAGTATTTTGCCAATGCTAACGCGCAAACAGTCAAGTCTTTTCTTGATTCAAAATAAGTCAAATTTGAAAGCACTAAATGCGAACTCCATTTTGCTCTTTTTTTAATTGCATATGAAACTTTAAAATTATTTAAAGAAACAGGAAAATTATAATGATGCCTGAAAAATATTAAAAGATGATTTAGAAAATGTTTTTCATAATATTCAGTAAGGAAATCAAAGTATTTATCGATATTATCTATATTTTCGAAATAGTCACATTCAATATCCATATGAAACTTTTGAGGCCTATTTTCTTCCAAT
>JAAETO010000103.1 GCA_024228275.1 Arcobacter sp. | reverse complement strand
TAAATATTCAAAAAATGACCGATGGAAAAAAGTATATTGCCCTCTTGATACTTTAACAATAATATTAAATTTTTTATCTTCTTTAAAATCAATAATTCTTTTTAAGTTGATAATATTTAGTTTTTGATATTTACTTACTAATAATCTGTAATTTTGCTCATTAAAAGTAACTTTCGGTAAGTAATCATAGTCTGTTTCATCAATATAATGTCTGTTTTCGAGATAAATAGAAATTGCTAATTCAGTTAAAAAATCTTTGTATTCATCTTTTAGTATTTCTAAATCATTTGATTCATAATCTTCTTTAATAAATAATGATTCTATTTGATAATTAATTGTAAATTCCAAGAAGTTAAAATACAAATCTGAAATATTGTCTTTTATTGGATTGTCGTAGTTATTCTTCTTTAAATAAAATAGTAAATTCAAAAATATAGGTCTTTTACTTAATGTTTTGTATTTATTTAATATTTCATTTTTTTGCTTTTTATTAAAACTTGCAAGCGTTAAAAATTTTTGTAATTCTATATTTTCCCACTCACTTAATTCTATTGCCAAGTGATTAAAATCGTTGATATCAACTAAATTATCAAGGAAATGATGAAACTCAGTTCTTATTGAAGTTAAGAAGTGAAAATCTAAGTTTTGCAGTTCATTTTTTAATTGATTAAACTCATCTCTTTTATAAATTGATTCATCTATACCATCTAAAATTAGAATTATCTTCCCTTGTTTTATGAAATCATTTAAGGAATCCTTGATTTGTTCAAAAAATGAAAATTTTTCATACTTAGTTGAAGTCAACTTAATATCATCGATTATTAAATTAATTAAATTGGAATTTGTTAAATCTTCATTAACAATTAAATTAAGACGTTTGTTCCTTAGAGATAAAAAAATTGGATATATTTCATTATCTCTATTGAATATTTCTTTGAATGTATTTTTAAGAATAGTTGTTTTTCCAATCCCAAATTTTGAACAGATTACAATACTTAAATTTGTATTAAGTAAGTTGTCAATTATAAAATTTGTTATTGATGTTTTCCCTTTATTAAGTGTTCTATCTTTTATTGAGCCATAAGTATATCTAACATTATCAAAGTCACCAATATTGAATGTTGAAAACGTAGAACTTCTTAATTTGTTAATCTTGTTGGTGTAATAATCATTAAGTATTTCTAATAAATAGTCCCTTTTAATTGTCTCATAAAGTGAAGGGAATAATTTGTTTGAATTGATATTCTTATAAATTAAAACTCTATTATTAATATCAGATTTGAGGTTATTAAATATATCAGCAGAGCCCAATTCATTTTTAAATAAGCACCAATGAATTTTACAGTTATGATTATCAAATGTGTCCAGATAACTTTTTAAAGCTAAAGACATTGAATCCTCCCAACCATCATAACCAATTACAAATAGGTCATCAATATTTTTGTTTATTTTATTAGTGAAATTCCCAATATTAGCTTGGTAATCTGTTAAAAAAGCATGAAGACTTCTTGACAGCCAATAACCGTGATAATGCTCAATTTCGATGGTTTCTCTCTCTATAGTAGGTTTTACTGTAGCTTTATTATTGTTAGAATACTGATACCCTTTAAAATCAACTTCATTTCTTAGAAGAGATATTTCCAAAAAGGGGTCAATATTTGGTGTGATAATTTTAGTTGTATCAGGTAAAAACTTTGCAATTTTACCAAAAGCATCAAGCCCATTATTCAATGATACACTTTTACAAAAATTTATATCTTTTAGCTTTTCATGTATTAAAACATTATCAACCTTATCAATCTCAGTCTTATCTCCTTGAATCAATTCGAACCCCTTAACTTTAAATATCTCTTCCTTAAATACATCACCAATGTCATTTGATGTATAACCTATTTGCTTAGCATATTCAACATATTTATTTGAAGCATTGTTACATTTATCAATTACTTCTTTTTTTAAATCAAGCTGATTTTTATAATGGTCTTCTAATGTATTTTTGAATTTTGCAATAAAATAATTACTATCCCCAATCCCATT
>JAAETO010000102.1 GCA_024228275.1 Arcobacter sp. | reverse complement strand
TGTTAAGCTTCATCTTGTGTCACTTAAATTGGATGGGAATTATAGGGAATTATTCTGCTCTTGTCAAGGGTTTATCCTTCACTAAAGCTTAAATTTTGAAAATTATAGATTTTTTGATTTCTCTCTATATTTTTTAACTTTTATTAATATTTATATAATAAATTAAAGAAACGATGAAATTTTACTTCTATCGTTCATGTAAGGCATTTGTTTTAGTTTTTAATATTGGTTTTAATATAAAATCTAAAATTGTTTTTTTACCTGTTTTAATATCTACAGAAGCGATCATACCTGGTATAATAGGGAGTTTCTCTCCACCTTTTTCTAGATAATTCCTGTTTGTTTGAATTACTACTTTATAGTAACTTTTATTATTTTTATCATCTTTATCTTCAATACTATCAGCTGATATATCAACAATTTTACCATCAAGAGCACCATAAACAGAAAAATCATATGCTGTAATTTTTACAATTACTTTTTGTTTCGGATTAATAAATGCAATATCTTTGGGATCAATTTTTGCTTCAACTAATAAAATCTCACTCTTAGGCACAATCTCAATTAGTGTCATTCCTGATTTAACAACACCACCAACTGTATTAATATTAATTTGTTTAATAATACCATTTACTGGTGAATTTAAAATTGTTTTTGAAAGTTTATCTTCTTCAAAAATAAGTTTTGATTCAAACTTTTTAATTTCAGTATTTATTTTCTGTAATTCATTTAAAACATCAGCTTTAAATATTTTTATTTTTTCTTCTTTTCTATTTTCTACTTCTTGAATGGCAAGTTTTAACCTAGGGATCGATAGAATCGTTAGATTCAATTCACCTTCCAAATTATTATACTCTTTTTTAATATTAAGCAAATCTATATTTGATCTTGAACGTTTTGCCACTAGTTTAGAAATAGTATTTCTTTCTTCTCTAACTAATTTTAAACTTCTACGCAACTGTGAACTTTTACTTTTAGCTTCAATTAATTCTCGTTTTTTTTGTTTATATTGTATATCAAAAATTTTTATTGTACTTTTTAACTCTTCTATTCTTTTGATATATAAGTTTTCATCATCATATGCAAATGTAGAGGCAACTTCTAATATCTCTTTTGGAAACACAAGCTTTGATATTGGCTGATTAATATCAATTTTTGATTCAGCTTCTAATCTAATCTTGGTAATTAAAAGATGCTCATGCCTTTTTTTATTCTCTTCTAATGATGCTTGAAATCTAGTTTTATCAATTCTCATTAAAGGTTGATTTATTTTGACTATTTGACCTTCACTAACTAAGATATCAGAAATAATACCACCATCTAAACTTTGAATTGTTTGAATTTTTTCTGATGGTATTATTTTACCTTCACCTCTTGTTAACTCATCTATTTTAGAAATATATGCCCAATAAATAGCAAATGTAAAAAATAATATTATTAAAAAGAACAACAATAAGGCTTTAGTATTTATCTTAGCATTTTCTTGAGAGTAAAGTGTATTTACAAAACTTAAATCATTATCATTTTTCATATTATTCTTTGATACTTTCTTAATAATTTTTATTTATTAGCAAATGAACTAATAATTTTATTTTTGGGTCCACTTGCAATTATTTTACCATCATCAATTACAATTAATCTATCAACTATTGATAATATTGATGGTCTATGGGTTATAATAACAACAGTTTTATCTTTTACAATATTAGATAATTTACTTTTAAATGCTTCTTCACTTAAGTCATCCATTGAATTTGTTGGTTCATCTAATATTAAAATATTAGGATTTGAGACTAGTGCACGGGCAAGAGTAATTGACTGACGCTCTCCTCCACTTAAACCTTCACCACGTTCTCCTACTTGTAAATCATAACCAGCTTGATGTTTACCTAAAAAATCATGAACACCAGATATCTTTGAAGCTTTTAAAATATCATCATCAGTTGCAAACTGATCGCCAATAGTAATATTATCTTTAATAGTTCCCATAAATAAAAATGGTTCTTGAGGAACATAACCTATTGATCTTCTTAAATCAACTGGATCTATCTGTCTTAACTCAGTATTATCAATTAAAATTGAACCATCTGTTGGTTCATATAAATTCATAATCAGTTTTGCAATCGTTGATTTTCCTGAACCAATTTTTCCAATAATACCAACTTTCTCACCCTTTTTAATAGTAAAATCAACATCTTTTAATACTTTAAACTTTTGATTTTGATATGAAAAGTTAACATTTTTAAACACTATGTCACCATTTAAATTTGGCCTACTTAAATAGTTTTGTTCTTCGCTTCTTTCAACTGGCATATTCATAATTTCATCAATGTTATTTAATGATAACATAGTTCTATCAAGTCTAATTATCATACCAACTATTTGTGAAACTGGAGCTATTACTCTACCATTTAAAATCATTGATGCAACAATTACTCCCATAGTAATATTACCATCACTTGCTAACAATACACCAACTGTAACAATAGCAATACTTGAAAATTGAGAAATAAATCCTACAAAATAAGTAACTATTTGAGACATATAATGTGATTTATTTCCATAAAACGATGTTTGAGAAATTGATTTTTCCCAGTGAGTTCTCATTCTATTTTGTGCTCTTACACTTTTAATTATCTCTAAACCTGTAACTACTTCAGTTAAAACGGTCTGTTTTATTTGCTCTTCTTTTGCTGATTTTAAGATTGTATTTTTTATTGGTCTTTGCATAATAAATGAAAATGTAATTGCTATTATCACTGTTACAATTGATACATAACCTAAAGGTCCACCAATAAAAAATATTATAAAAATAAATATAATTATAAAAGGAAAATCTACAAATGCACTAATAGTAGCTGTTGTAAAAAACTCTCTTACACTTTCAAATGATTGTAACCTACTTACAAACATACCTGTTGATGGTGGTTTTGAATTTAATTTTATATTTAATAGTTGATCAAATATAAGACTTGACATTCTTATATCAGCTCGTTTACCAGCTTGTTCTATAAAGTGTGCTCTTAAAAGTTTCAATATAAAATCAAAGAATAATACTATTAAAATACCAATTACTAATACCCAAAGAGTATCAATTGCATCATTTGGTAAAACTCTATCATATACATTCATAGTAAATAATGGAACTGCTATAACAAAAAGATTAATTAAAATTGCAGACAAGATTACAAGATAATAAATCTTTAAATTTTTTTTCATTGTATTCCAAAACCACTTTTTAGATTCATAAACTTTTACATCTTTTTGTACTCTATTTTCAAAGTTATATGCTGGTTTTACTATTAGTAAGTTTCCACTGTATTCTTTTTTAAAATCATTTAAAGAAATAGTAATCTCACCTAAACTAATATCAGGTAAAATAACAGTAATTTGTTTTTGTTGTAAATCTATATTTAAGACTATACAGGCTTTATTTCTATTAAATAAAGCAACTGCAGGTAATGACATATTATCAAAATGTCCAATTTTTCTTTTGACTGGTTTTACGATTAAGCCAATTTTAGTTCCAGACTTTATAAACATTTTAGGAGTCATAAATGAACCATGAATAGGCAAACCTGAAACAAGAGATTCTGCAGATGCTTCTCTTTTGTGATATTTTGATAAAAAAAGTAAAGACTCTAAAAGAGTATCTACTTCTCTATCTTCAACGATATTATCAAAATCGTTATTTAAATCTAACAATATAATTCCTAATAAAAATTATTTATTAAATTTTCTCATATAAGAACCTGGAAAATATGAATCTATTTTTGATTGTACTGTTTTAAACTCATTATTTGTTGGAATGTTATAGATAACAACACTATGAAAGCCTCTTGCTGGTTCTAACTTAACATCATAAGCATTATTAATAAGTTCTTCTACTTTTTGTAAGCTTTTTTTCGATGATTCTATATTTCTAAATGCAACAACATATAAAGCATAGGTTCCAGTAATGTTTAAAGGAGCCTCAATGGGAGTAGTATCAGTTGAAGAATCAATAGTCATATTAGATTTTTCATCAAGTAATAAGTCTTTAACTTCATTTGATATATTATTTACATCTTCTATTTTTTCTATTATTACTGGTTTTGTATTAGTACAAATATTATTAGTATGAAGTACTGATTCTTCAATTTCTCCTAATTTATTAAATACTTGGTAATAAGATGAATCTAAATCATATTCAGCATCAACTAAATCCTGTTTTGCACTAATTAAATCTCTTTCAATATTTAATACATCAATAAAAGTTCTTGTACCACTTTCAAACTGATCTTTATATATAGATAAAATTTCTTGATTATCTTGAATATATAATTTTAACTCAGTTACTCTTTTCTTAGAATGTACATAGCTATTATATGAAGCCGTAGTTTCGTCAACTACTTCAGAAATAATTGTATCAAGTTTATTTTGTTCTTGATTTAAAAATATTTTTTCTTTTACAGAAGACTTCTTATCTCTATTTCCATTAAAAATATTATAAACTAATTCTATTCTAGCACTATAATTTTGTCTTTTTTCATCTTCTGATAATAAATCGTTATCATAAATAGCTTGAGCTTTAAATTTAATAGTTGGATAAAAATTTGCATCTTTTTGGTTTAAAATTGCTCTTTGTTCTTTTATACTTTCAACTTGTCCTAATATAAGAGGATTTTTTTTAATAACTTCATCTATTAATGATTTTAATGAAGAAGGTACTTGTCCATTTTTTATAACTGGTCTACAATATTTACCATCAGAAGGCATTCCAACATTCTTAATAAATGAACTTTCCGCTCTTAGCTTATTAGTAGTATCTTGAATAAATAAATTTTTTGCATAATGTATTTTTGCATTTACTTGTCTCTTTTGTAAAGCTTCACCATTGATCTCTTCATTTTCATTAGCTCTAAGTAAATAATTTTCATAAATATCTAGTCCTTTTTGAGAAATAGCTAATCTATTATTATATTTAATTAAATTTAAATATGAGTCAACACTATTGTAAATAATTTCACCAACAATACTATCATTTGAATATTTATTAGCAGTATATCTAAACTTAGATTCATCAACTACTCCACTAGTAAATCCTCCATCAAAAATAAGTTGTTCTAAATCTAATTGTCCATTAAAACCATTTCTTGAGAAATCAGTTTTACTTCCAATATCTGGACTTTGTTTAGTTTTATTAGCTTCAACATATGCTGTTAGATCTAATTTTGGAAGATATTCACTATTAGCTTCATCTATATATAATCTATATCCATCATTATTCTTCAATGTTGACATAATTTTCGGATTATTTGCTATAGTATGTTCTACTACTTCTTTTATAGTATTTGCTTGCAAATAAGACGAACAAATTAATAACACTGTCGGAATACTCAATTTAACCATTTTCATTTTCATTTTATTTAACTTCCCTTTTTAAATTCAAAATATTTTTTATAATATAATTTTATATAATAAATTATTATTTTGGAAAAGTACCATATGAAAGTTTAATAATACTTTAAATATAATGCTTTTTAGTATTATATTATAATATTTACTAATATATTGCAATATAACTTTACATAAAGGCTTAAAAAGATCATGGATTATGAATTAAAAGATATTTTAAAACATTCAAAAGTTTTGTTTATATCAGATAAAGAATCTACTACAGAAAAAGAACTTGAAATTTTAAATTTATTTTTTAATGAAATTATATTTTCTAAAAAAGAGGATAAAAGCTTGAAAATATTTTCAACACAACATCCTGATATAATAATTACTGATATTGAACTTAATGAAATAAATGGCATTGAATTTTGTAAAAAAATAAGAAAAACTAATCCTAAGATTCCCATTATAATACTTTCAAAAAATAAAAGTGAACAATATCTTTTTGAGGCAATTAGATTACAAGTTATTGATTTTATAGTAAAACCTATAAAAATTGAAAATCTTATTTTTGCACTAAATCAAACTGCAAAACATATAGTAAATCATGGTAATCTAGTAATAAAAATCAATTGTGATATAAAGTACGACTATAAAGAAAAAAGTGTCTCTCATATTAATGGAAATTTTCATAAACTTACAAAAAATGAATTTAGGCTCTTAGAACTTTTATTAGCTAATAAACATCGTACCATAAAAAAAGAGGAAATAACGAAGTATTTATGGGCAAATGAATATATTACAGAATCTGCTTTTAAATCATTATTTTCTAGACTTAGAAATAAAATTGGTAAAGATAATATAAAAAATAAATTTGGAATTGGATATCAACTAATTTAAATAAAAATATAATCTAATCCCAAATTTTATTTAAATGCTATCTACAATTGTCTCATCAATAAGAAGTTTAATAGTTTCATCAGATGTAGATACAAAAGTAGAATAACCTTCATCATCATTTGGACTAACTTGTTTCCAAGATGTTTGGTCTAGACTAAAAGTATCATTAGAAGATGTAAATATCTTAAGAGTATTATTTTCATCACTTAAAGCCAAAACTTCTTCATATGAGATATTTGATAAAATATGAGAAGTTTTTATTTCACTGTTATTTAAATTAGAAGCATTTTCTAAAATATTTTTAATATCATCTGTTTTCATTTTTCCCTCTTTGTTTTTTTAATATTGTTATCATAAAAATAATATATATATGAAGTAGCATTTACGCTACTTCATACTACTAAATTGCATTTACATCATCGTCATCTATAAGTAATTGTATAGTTCCAGCTGAAAATGTATTACTACCTATAGTGATAGAAGATGCATTCGAATATTCACCCGAATCATCTTTTTGCCATTCACCACTTCCACCTGTAGAAGCTAAATCAAGTGTTACATTGTTATTTCCAGATCCATCACTTAGTATTTCTAATTTGTTATTATTATCTGTTATTGAGATAATATCTGATAAATTAATCTGACCTAGATTTTGATCTGAATCATTTATATTGATTATTTCAATATTTGTAACATTATTTAATATATCTGCAATTGTTGATGTATCTCCAGCAGAGAATATTAAAGTATCATCATCTTCTCCACCATCTATTATTTTATCATCTTTATCATATGTTAAATTATCATTATCTTCTCCTCCATATAATTCATCTGATCCAGCACCTCCTATTAAAGCATCATCACCTTCTCTACCAAATATAATATCATCTCCAGCATCACCATCTAATAAATAATCAGGAGTACTAGTATCTTTACCTATGATTATATCATTAGTTGTTCCACCCATGGTGAAAGGATCTGCAGCTATATATCCTTCCATACTCTTAGAATCTGAAAGTACACTTTCATTTCCAGCAAGATCTGTTGATTTAACTTCAAACTTTAAAGTACCCGCAGTATCTACTGTATACTCAGTTTTCCAATTTCCAGATGAATTAACAGCTACATTAGACACGATTTTCACGTCATTAAGATATAAATCAATATTAGAGTTTGCTTCAGCAGTTCCTATTAAATCTACTTTATCATCACTATCATTAGCATTATCAGTAATAGTTGAAATTGTTGGTTTAGCAATTGCTTTATCTACTGTAATTGCTCCTAATGATTCAGTATGTTCATTTCCTGCATTATCTGTTGTTTTTACTTGTACATCACCTAGATTATAATCTCCTGCAGGTACTTCAAAGCTACTTCCTGTACCAATTTCCCAATTACCTCCACCATTTGTACTATACTCAAATGTTGA
>JAAETO010000101.1 GCA_024228275.1 Arcobacter sp. | reverse complement strand
GGTGAGTTTCCTCTAATCACAATTTCGTTATTTAAATCATCACCGTTTCCTGTTACACCAGCAAAATTTTGCACTTGCCTAGCTGGGTCACTAAAAGATGCTGCGTATTTATTAGCTTCTTGAACATTTAATGAGCGAGCACTTACTGTTGCAAATTCGTTAACTGTTTTGTCTTTCTTTTTACCTGCTAAAACGACCACCTCATTAAGACTTTCAAGATTTTCTATTAATCCAATATTTAAAAGTACTTCTTTACCAGCAGTTACATTTATATTAGATAGCGTAATAGTTTCATAACCTACAAATGATACTATAAAGGTTTGTTTGCCAATTGGAACATTGTTTAAAACAAACTTTCCGCTTTCATCAGAAGTAGTTCCTAAGGATGGATTACTATTTTTAATTATAATATTAGCGAAAGGAATGGTTTCTTTAGAGTCTTTGTCTGTTATAACACCTCTAACTGTTTGTTGTGCTGATAACGAAAAAGGCAACACGAAAAATAAAATAATTGAAAAAAAATTGAGCTTCATAAAAATATAAATTTATTTGTTTGGCAAAAAAACTCATATTTTTATGAATTAGTGTTCAAATGGATATAGTTGAACAACTACATTGTATTGGTAGTTTGTAATTTATTGATTTTTAGATTTTTTGTATTGTATAGGTGTCATTTCTATATGTTTTTTAAAAAGGGTATTAAAGGTGCTTTTAGAACCAAAACCACTTTCATAAGCGACACCTTCCATACTTAAATGTTGTTTTTTTGGATTTTTAAGAAGTGATTGGCTATATTCTAATCTAAATTTATTTACATAGGTATAAAAATTCACATTATAATTGGTATTGATAACAAATGATAAAATATGTGTCCTTGTATTTAATTTTTTGGAAAGTATTGATAATGAAAGATTTTTGTTTAAAAATGGTTGTTGTTCTTCCATTAATTTTTCTAGATCATTAACTATTTCAAGTACTAAATTTTTATCTATAAGCTCTTCTTTTTTAATATCGTTTATTTGTGGTGATTCACTTTCAATAGCTTGGATGTGTTTTGGTTTTAATTCAAATATTTCTCTTTGCTGTACAATATGATAGCCGCTATAAAACAAAATAAGTAATAACATAAAATTGAAAAAATATACAAAGTAATTTTCTTCATAACTTATTTCAAAAACTAAATGAATTATTAAGAGTAACGGAAATACAAGAACTAAATTATAAAGCCAATTTAAACTTACTCCTTGTTTATTAGAGTGAAGTTTTAAAACATTTTTTTTATGTGTAAAGAGCATCTTTATTACAAAATAGAAAATGATTACAGAAAATAAAAAAAGCACAATTATTGAAAAAGTATCTAAAGTTTCATAGTTGTTTTCTAAAAATAAACGTTTGGTTTCAGTACTATTTAAAAATACCCAAACCATAACCACCAATACAGAAGGAATAAATATTAAATAATGTTTTTTTAAGAAATGATTAGGCGTATTTACAAAATGATATACTGATAAATAAAGGAATGAAGGAATAAGAAATTTGATACTTTCAAAGATAATATCTATTCCAAACCATTCTTCAAAAAAATACTCTCCTACAAGTTGAAATATAAATAGTAGTGATATAAAGCCAAAAAGAATGGC
>JAAETO010000100.1 GCA_024228275.1 Arcobacter sp. | reverse complement strand
CTTTTTTCATTCTGGTTCCTTCTTTTAATGTTAAAATATGTGTTTAAGTAAAGTCGATCTTTTTTTTGAAAAATAATTTCCAACTGTTATGTATTATACCAAATTATTCTTTATTTGTAAAATGTTATCAATCTGTTTTTTGTGGTTATCAAAATGAGCCTGCATAAATTTTAATGCATGAACCATATTCATTTCACCAACGGAAGGATGTTTGAATATATCGCTTTTTAGTATTTCCACAGTTGTATTTTCAATTATTTCTGAAAGATCCTTTCTTATTCTGACCCATTTTTCATTATAAAGTTCCAACTTTGCAATATCCGGAACATCAGAAACGTTGGATGGAGCCGTAAGTTTGGTTGGAAATCTTAGCGTCCATTCTAATATTAAACCTCTGCCCAAAGAACCAAGCCCAGATTTTTTAACTTTAGTCGTATCCCGCAATTTTCTTTTTATGTATACAATAGAAAGCTGCTCGGATTTATACAAATGATGAATGATTTGAATAATTGACCATTTGTTTTCTTGTGGTTTGAAGTTTAGAATATCTTTATTTACTTTTTTAAGTCTTAAAAATAGATTTTTTCGATCATTTTCTAGTTTTTCAAATTTTGTATTTATTTTATTCTTCATATTTCAACCTAAATAATTAGGGAGACATTATTTTTTAGTTATCAAGAAGTTTTGTTCCATTATTAAATGATTGAGATTCGCTTGTTGTAAAATCATAAAGTGGTGTTGATGCAGAAATGGATATTTTGTTTGTACTCCTAATTGCTAAATGATTTCTATGTCTTAAAACAATATGATATTCACCTTCTG
>JAAETO010000099.1 GCA_024228275.1 Arcobacter sp. | reverse complement strand
CATTGAAGTTATTGGAATCCAAATATTTTCTATTTTCCAAGTTCCAATAGACATAATAATTGCCACTATAATCAAACCGATAGATGATGGTAAAAATATTTTATTCACTAATTTTTCCTTTTATTATTTCAGCAATATAACGACATGTTATGTTAAAACACAACCATTAATTAAGTTTTTTATTCTACCAATATTTTGGTAGTTTTTTTTAAGAAGAAGTTGAACACCCTGTTATTCGTCAATAATATGGGCTACACACTTGCGGACGTTTTTTCTTTTTTTCAATATTTACAATTAATTTATTTTACACATCTGAACCCAATGTAATCAGTCGCTAATTCTGGACCACCTTCACTTGTTAAATAATTTGCAAGATCTACTTCTTTGTGTTGCCAACTTCCACCACGATATATTCTATATCTTGGATATTTGTCACTATAACTATTTGTCCATTCGGAAACATTTCCAATCATATCGTATGCTCCATATATACTCGAATTATCCTTAGTTGTAAAATTGGATTTAGTTTGTCCGTTGTAGAATTTTACTGGTGTTGTTCCATTATCAAATGGGTCACTACTATTAATGAAATTTGTATGTTCATTGTCTAAATTATCCCCCCAAGGGTAAACCGAAAGCATTACTCCTCTTGCTGCTTTTTCCCATTCCATATTTGTTGGCAGTCGTAAGCCGTAAAATTTTGCGAATGCAAAGGCACCAAACCAAGTCACATAATTAATAGGATGATTTTGTTTATTTATATTTTTCTTAATTGAAAATCTGCTTCCATCGAATTCAAAAATATCTTCATTACCAGTATTGTTTTTATAATACAAGTAGGTGTAATTCCGTTTCCGCCATATTTTATCACCTGTATAGTAACCAATTATTCTATTCCCAACGATTTTAATTTTATTCTGTTTTAGAGCGTCATTTAAGAATTCTAAATATTGTTTATTTGTAATTTCAGTTTCGGATATTTGATATTTATATGGTATGAATACTGTATCATTAGACATACCATATAAGAAAGAACCATCTGGAATTTCAATCCACTTAAAATTATTTTTTTGACCATATATATATTCAGTTGAAATTGTCAAAACAAGAATTATAAATAGAAGATATTCTTTTGTCATATTTCTTAACTTTATTATGTACTTGATTGTATAACGGCGTGTTATGTTAAAACACAACCATTAATTAAGTTTTTTTTCTTCCACCAATATTTTGGTGGTTTATATTTTTTTAGAAGAAGTTGAACACTCTGTTATTTATCATCAAAGTGACAGTTATCTATACATTTAATAATATGGACTACACACTGCGGACGCTTTTTCTTTTTTTCAATATTTACAATTATAGTATGCCGTTATCGTAGTCACTATAATTTATGCTGCCTTATCTTAAAAGATAAAACATACGTTCGGTTTTTGTTCTTTGACTATCTTCATACCAATTTATGCTTGCTTTTTAACACAGAACCTAGTTATATGCGTTTTATAAATAATAATTATTTTTTTCTTTTTTTTATTTTTAAGTTTTGGTTTATATTCACCCAGTTTTTAATTTGGTTATT
>JAAETO010000098.1 GCA_024228275.1 Arcobacter sp. | reverse complement strand
TTCTAAGATTAACTAAAATAAGAATTATTGTACAACCCTAAAATTATTTAAAGATGAGATCCCTAAAATTTATTTTATTAGCAGCTGTTTTCAGTTTAACAGTTGTATCATGTGTAAAAACAGATTTAAACGAAGACGAAACAATGCTTAACAACTCTGATGTTGTATACGCAACAGGAGGACAAGTTGATGAAGAAAAAGGTTTAGATTAATAAAACCAAAACGATAAATTAAAGAAGCTCTTATCATTTGATGAGAGCTTTCTTGTTTTTATAAAAAAAATATGAATAAATTTGGCTATAACTTAAGATTTAGAAATTGTTTAAAAAGACTCTGTTTATTTTATTGCTAATAATTTGTTCTAGCTTTAGTTATTCTCAAGATGAGAATAATAAAGAAATTGATAGTATAGTGCAATTATTATTGGAGCAAGTTAGAGATGGCTCTAAATCTGATATTGAAATATTAGCTTTAGCCGGAAGAGCTAGGAGATTATCTGAAAAAATAGATAATGACTCTTTAATAAATCAGTCTTTACGTTATATAGCTTTATATAATTATAAATTAGAAAATTTTAATCTTTTTAAGAAAACAAGCAAAGAGTTTTTGCAATATTCAACAAAACTAAATGATTCTGCAGGAATTGCTAGAGCAAATCGTTATTTGGGTGAGTATTATTTAAAAAAATTTAAAAGCGATAGTGCTTATTTTTATTATTATAATGCTGAAAAGATATATAGACAAGCTAATGATGATGAAAATCTAGTAAAAATCCTATCTAAAGTTGCGCGGATTCAAAAAGACGAAAAAGATTTTGGTGGTAGTGAAGTAACCACAATAGAAGTCATAGAATTACTTGAACCAAGTGATGATTACGAAAGATTGTCAATAGCTTACAATAATTTGGGAATTATTTATAACGAGCTAGGTCAATATGATGAGGCCATAAACTATCATGAAAAATCTTTGAGTTTTAAAAAGAAATTTGAGGAGAGAAATATCCCAAAAGAGGAAGGGTCTTACAATAATTTGGCTGTTGTTTATAAAAATGCCAAACAATATGATAAAGCTTTAGAAAATTTTAATCAAATTTTAAAAAATAAAGAATTAATAAATGAAAGACCTGATTTTTATGCTTTAGTTCTAGATAATTATGCGCACACAAAGTTTATCTTAAACCAAACAGATGAACTTCCAGGCTTATTTTTTGATGCATTAAAATTTAGTAAAGAATATGATAAAATAACAATCAACAAGCATCTTTCAGAATACTATCAAAACATAAATCAAACAGATTCAGCTAAGCATTATGCTTATTCTGCTAATAATATTGCTAAAAATTTTCATAATGACGATTATTTAAAAACTTTACTGCATTTATCAAGTATAGAGGAAGATAGTTTATCTGTAAAATTTTATAAAGAATATATAACTCTTAACGATAGTCTTCAAAACAATGAGAGAGCAATTAGAAATAAGTTTGCCAGAATTAGATATGAAACGAAAGAAATTGAACAAAAAAATGAACAAATTACAAAAGAGAGGTTGTATCTTTTAATTCTATCTATTGGGTTATTGCTAACAATCTTCTTAACTTACAGTGTAATATCTCAAAGAGC
>JAAETO010000097.1 GCA_024228275.1 Arcobacter sp. | reverse complement strand
TAAACTTCATTTTACTATTTAAAGAAGCTGCATCAATAGTTACATTTGCACTAGATAAAAACTTTGAAAAATCGTCATTTTTACTAATACTCAATTGTACTTTGTCAAAAACACCTGAAACAGCAGTTTTTGCAGCTGTTTTATAACCGTCCCATTTAACATTTACTTCTGTAGCATCATAAGCAAAAGCACCAGTACATAAAAAACTTGTTAACATTAATGATTTTAAAATCATTTTATTCATATTTACTCCTTAAAAAAAGGAATTATTACATATTTGATATTAATTATCAATATTAAACCATGTAAATTTATGAATTTTCTTTAAATTTACAAATTAGTAGTTTAAATTATACTTTTTAGTTCATTGTATTTTTTTAGAATCATTTTAGTTAAAGTATAACTATAGTTGCTATTTTCCCATTTATCACAATCATTTTCCTCAACTAAGATAATATCCATTTTTTCAATATTAAAATCAATATATTTATATTCAAAAATAATAGATTTATTTTTAACTAAATAATTTGATAGACCTTTTGAACAAGTATGACTGATCATCATATCATTGATATGAGATAATAATAAATTTTCATTATCTTTAAATTTATCAGTATTTAATATTTCATCATAATCTATATCAACTATATAGGTGATTTTTTTATCTTGTGTTTGTATGTCAAGAAGCTTATTTGAATCAGATAATTCAGGAAAAACAATATTGTTTTTTTCTTTATATATTTTGTCAATAATAATTTTTACGTCATTTTCACTAGCTTCAGACACTATCTTTTCAATACTACTATCAAAAAAATCTGAATAAGCTAATTTTACATTATTCGATATTTTTTTACTTTCAGGTAAATCTTTTATTAGATATAAAGTCACTCCAATAAATAAAAATAAAAATAATAACTTTTTCATTTAAACACCTTCAAATAAATATAAATTTATTAATTATACTTAAAAATAAATAAATTTCTTATTTTTAATTAAGAATAAATTAAACTATTTTAAACTTTATTCTTTTTCAAATATTAACTTTTGAGCATATGTTCATTTAAATGTTACTTAATGTTACTATTTTAAAAATAAATAAGAATTATATTATAATTTTATATTATTTTTAAATTTTTATATTAGAATTATATTTCTATTTGATTAACATAAAGAGGAAACATGAACGAAGAAATTCACAATCGTATTAATGATACGAAAATTGTAGATACTACATCTAACCCTGCACCACTTGGCCTTTGCGCTTTTGGTATGACTACTGTATTATTAAATATTCACAATATAGGATATACTGAACTTGATAGTATGATTTTAGGAATGGGAATATTTTTTGGAGGTTTTGCACAAATTTTAGCAGGACTTATGGAATTTAAAAAAGACAATACTTTTGGTACAACAGCATTTACAGCATATGGAATATTTTGGTTAACTTTAGTAACTTTAATATTATTACCAAAAATGGGTGTAATTGATTCTCCATCTAAAGTATCTATGGGATTTTATTTAACAATTTGGGGTCTTTTTACATTAATGCTTTTTGTAGGAACATTTAGAATTAGTAAAGCTTTACAATATGTGTTTGGTTCGTTAGCTGTTTTATTCTTTTTATTAGCCTTAGGTGATTTTACTGGTAATATCTTATTTACACAATTTGCTGGTGTTGTAGGAATTTTATGTGGACTTATGGCTATTTATACTGGCTTAGCACAAGTTTTAAATGAATTATATTTTAAAGAAGTACTTCCTTTAGGTCTTTTTGTAAAATAATATAATAAAACTATTTTATATACTATTTCATTCTCAAGATTACTTGAGAATGAAATAAATCTCAAATTTTTACTCCCATTTTACAATAATTTAAAGAAATAAACTGTTGATTCTAATTCTCCACTAGAACTACGAGCAAAGTTAGGTATTTGACCTACTTCAGTATAAATATAAAGAAGAAGCTACATCACCTAATCTTGTATCAAGAACAAGTAAGGACAAGCCTATTTTAAATGACACTTTTTCCATGAATGACATTAGTTTTTTACTTACACCCTTTCCTCTAGCGTTAGTATGTACCATAAGTTTCTCAACTTCGCCCCTATGAGAACCATTTGGTTTTGAACATATTGATAATTGAACACTACCGATTATATTTTCTCCGTCATAAGCTAAGAATAATTTTCGATATCCTTTGTCTAATTCTTGGCCAACAAATTTCCAATAAGACGTTAATTCTTCATCATTAATTGGTGTCACGAAACCAACTGATGCGCCACTATAGATACAGTTCAAAAGTAATGCTTCCAATGGATCAATTAACCCTACTGTTGAAGTTATTTCCTTTATTACCATTTTAACTATCCTTGCAATTTAAATATTTATTATAGTAC
>JAAETO010000096.1 GCA_024228275.1 Arcobacter sp. | reverse complement strand
TGTCGATTTATTTTAATATAAATATATAAAAAGGCAATAAGCAAATTAGCTTATCCCCTTTTTAATGTAGTTAATTTTGATTAATGTAAATCAGCGTTTAATTTAACTTCTCTTGTTGATCTCATTGCTATAATTTGACCTGTTACTGAGTTTTGTCTAAAATGAACCCCATTTACACCTAAGAAATCCATACCTCTCATAAGCTCTTTAATCTCTTTTTCTGGATTAATTTCTGCAATTGCAGCAACTGCTTTAGCAGACAAAGTAATTTTAGTACCTGGTAAAATTGTAACACCTGCATCTAAAATACAACCATCACCAATAGCTGTACCAGTACAAGAATTAGCACCTAATAATGTATTTTCTCCAATTGAAACAGGAACACCATCAGTACCAGAAAGAACACCAAGAATAGAAGCACCTCCACCAACATCAGAACCAGCTCCAACAACAGCAGAAGAAGAAATTCTACCTTCTACCATAACTGAACCTTCAGTTCCTGCATTAAAGTTAATATATGCAGCACCAGGCATAACAGTAGTTCCACCAGCTAATTGAGCTCCAAATCTTACTTTTGAAGTTTCTAAAATTCTTGTATTATCTGCAGGAATTACATGAGATAAAAATCTTGGAAATTTATCTACCATCGTAATTTCAGGATATCTACTAGTTAATTTTAATGCAATTTCATTTTCTCTTAACCAATCTAATTCAATAGGTTCATTTCCAACCCAAGCACAATTATGTAATTTTCCAAATACTCCATCAAGATTTAAAGATCTTAACGCAGCTTTTCCTGATGAAAGTGCATATAATTTTAAGTATGCAGTTTCAGTACACTCAACAGCTTTATCTTCAAATATAAATACAACTTTATAATCATCAGGAATAAACCCTGAATCAATTGGTAAAGAAGCTAATTGAGAAACAACTTGCACATTTTTATGTTCACTTCCTTTTGCTTCAGGAATATATGGTCTAAAAGACTCAATACAACTAGTTAAAAACTTATCATTAACTGTACAAACTAATTCACTTTTAGAAGTGTCAACTTCTACACCTGATTCTTTTAAAGCATTTAAAAATACTGCTGCACTACCATTGTTTTCATTCCAGTTAATTACAGGAAATGTTGCTTGTAAAATCTTTGAAGAATCTAATTGTCCTCTATCAACTCTTGCAATACCAAATCCAACTGGGTTTTTATACCAAGATTGACCTTGGATATCTTCAACTAATTTTTTAAAATCATCTTTTGTAAAAGCCATTTATTTTCCTTAATTTTTTTCGGGATTATACTCTAAATTTAATAAAAATTAATTAAAATTTATTTTAATATATAGTATCCATATCAATAGTAGCCATATTAGAGTCGATATTATGTAAAGAAGTTAGGATTGCTTTTACATTTTTAGACCTTATTATAATCTCATATCTAAACTTATTTGCTATTTTAAAAATTGGACTTTGACCAAATCCAACAATTTCTATATCTTTGTTTTGTTTTAATATATAAACATATTTATCTAACTCATCTTTTACTTTTAGTCCATTTGTATGAGCAAATATAACTTTTGCCATTTTCAAATAAGGAGGATATAAGTCTTCTCTAAATTCTAATTCTGTTTCTAAAAACTCTTCATAATCAGATTCTTGTAAATAGTAATTAAAAAAATCTTCATTTTGAGTTTGAACTATAACCTCACCTTCACCTTTTCTACCACTTCTACCTGCAATTTGAATTAAAAGAGATAATGCTCTTTCTCTTGCTTTATAAGAGTTCATATTTAATATTGAATCTATTCCTATAATAATTGCTAATTTTACATTATGATAATCATGACCTTTTGAAAGCATTTGTGTGCCAACTAATATATCAATCTTATTGTTGTTAAATTCATTTAATACGCTTTTTAATTTACTATCAGTCTTAATTTCATCTCTATCAAATCTTCTAATTGTTTTTTCTGGAAAAAGTTCTTTTAATTGAGTTTCAATTTCTGCAGTTCCTACTCTTAGGTTATGAATAACACCATTATTACAAGAAGGACATATTTCAGGTATTCTTTGCGCAAAACTACAATAATGACATTTTAAAGCTTTATCATTTTTATGTAAACTCATAGAAACTGAACAATAAGGACACTCAACAGATTTTCCACAAGATGTACAAATCTGATATTTAAAGTTAGCCCTTGTAGGTAAAAAAACTATAACTTGATTCTGTTTTTCTAAAGTTTTAGTAATACGACTTAATATTTTAGGGGATAAATCTCTTGTCGAATCATCAAATATAATTCTTTTTGTTGTATCAAAAAATGTCTCTTTTAATCTAAAAAAAGGAAGTTTATTAAAAGATGAAATAGAAGCAGTAGCACTTCCAAGTATAAGTCTTAAATCATATTTTTTTGAGATATAAATTGCTAAATCTTTTGCATGATATCTTGGTTTACTATCACTTTTATAAGATTCATCATGTTCTTCATCTATAAGAATTAATTTTAAATTAGAAAACGGTAAGAATAGAGCTGACCTAGCACCTGCTACTAATTTTATTTCACCTTTATAAATACCATCTAATATCTCTTGTTTTTTCTTTTTTGTGACTTTAGAGTGCCAAATAGCAACAGAATTATTAAAAACTTTTTTAAGACGCTTTTCCATTTGTGGAGTAAGAGAAATTTCAGGCATTAATAAAATTGCATCTGATCCCTCATTTAATATTTTTTCAATTGTTTTAATATAAATCTCAGTTTTACCACTTCCGGTATTAGCAAAAAGTAAAGCTTGCTTTTTTTCTTCACAAAAACGATAAGCTTCTTCTTGCATAAAAGATAGCTTTATATTAGAATCAAATTTATATATTTTGTCTTCAGGTTCAATTGTTTTATCGTAAGGAGTATATAAACTTAAAGCTTCACCTAAAGAACAAACGTAATACTTTGAAATAAAAGAGGAGATATCTAAAGTTTTCTTATCATATATTAAATATGATATTTCTTCAATATTTGTACATTTAAATTTTGGTTTAGAGACTTTTTTTATAACAACAGCCTCACTTAAATTTTTTCTTTTTCCTAACTTTACTGATACTCTTGTACCTATATCAATCTCTTCTTGACTTTCATAAGTTAAAGGCATTAATGGCGATTTCAATAAAGACACTTCGTAATAATTCATTCATACTCTTTACATAGTTTAAGATCACTTTTACAATTAAAACTAAAATCTTCAAATTTAAATTTTAGAAAAATATCATTATTTAGATAAATAAGATACTCATCTTGAGATTTTTTTATCCATTTTGCTGGAGACTTTACACTTGAATTACTAGAAAACAAAGGAAAATCTAATATATTTTTAAACAGTTCACTTTTTTCATGATCTATTTTAGCATCATCTAAACTAAAAGATAATTCTTTTTGTAAAAGTATATTTTCTGTTTTTCGTTTCAAAAGTGAATTTCTAATAAGTGCAATTTCTGATTTGATTTTTGTTTTATTAGAATACTCTAATGAACTATTAGTTTTAAATATTGAAAAAGAGACTAGAACAGTTATTATTACTAAAACAAAGATAAGTTCGAGTAAAGATAAAGCCTTTTTCATTATAAATTATAAGTTTGGTATTTTATTTGATAAAGCTTCTAAATCTTCTTTAAAGTTGGTAAATTCTTTTGACAAACTAATATAAGCTGCGAGTAATTCTTTAGTATCAATATTTTTATCAACTGGTAAATATTTACTCATCTCTTTTTTTAATTTTTCATCTACATTTACTGTATATGCCATGTTATTAATATGAAATGTCACTTTATTTTCCATGTTTTTTTGCCTCAAGCAAAGTAATAGTACTATCTATTTTTAAAAGCATATCTTGATTATTTCTTTCCAATTCATCGTTATTGTTTTTTAAATCATATAAATCTTGTCTTAAGTTTTGGTTCTCTTTTTTAAGTAGTTCATATTCATGTACTAATTTATCAATTTTTATGTTTAGATTTTCAATGATTTTCATAAAAATTATTTTACCCAATTTAACCTAGTAATAATATTTAACTATTTATAAAATATAATTATTTCTCTTCTATAAATAGTTTTCCTTGATGATATAATGCAGCTATTGCTTTACCCCACTGAGAATATAACTCAATATTTTTTTGATTAAATTTAAAAGTATCCATGATTTTTTTTATCAATGTTTTCTCTTTTAAATGAAATTTATCATCTACATGTATCAAAATCATCAACTCTAAAATAACAATCTTTTTGCTACGATTTGATTTAAAATCTTTTAATGTTGAATCAAGACAAAAATCATTTATATCAAAAGATTCATCATTATCTATACCCATTTCAGAACAGTATTCTAAAATAATCTCTTGTTCTTTTTTTCCATATTCATTATCAACTCTAGCTAAATAATGCGCAAGTTGTAAAAAAGAGAATTTCTCTTTTGTATGTAGTTTCATTAAAAGCATTTAGTTCCTATATTAAATTAGTTTATTTTATAATTTAAATTATAGTATACAAAAGTTAATAATTTATAAATCAAAAAGTTAATTAATAACTTTTTATAAAAAGAGTATCTTATAAATAAAATATTAAAACCTATGCCCATCCCGGAAATAACTTTAGAAGCCCAGAAGTAATAAACTCAATTGCAATAGCAGCAAGAATTAAACCCATTATTCTAGAAATAATATTTATACCTGTAGTTCCTAATGTTTTACTTAAAGGAACTGCCATTCTAAGAGCTAAAAAAATTAAATATACAACAAAAACAATAATAAAACTCATAATAAATAAATGAATTGTTCCACTTGATTGATGAGAATACAAAATTACTGTTGATATAGTTCCAGGACCTGCTAAAAGAGGTATAGCTAAGGGAACAATTGCAATTCCTTTATCTGTTTGTTCTATAGCTTCTTCAAGCTCTTCTGGGGTGTTTTTTTGCCTTGAGACCTGTGCATTTATCATATTAATTGACATTAATAGTAGCAATATACCACCTGCAACTCTAAAAGATGGAATACTAATACCAAATATGTTTAATATAGTTTCACCTAACCATACAGAAATTATCATTGTTAAAGCAGTAGCGATTGATGCAGTTATTGCTGTTTTTTTACGTTCAACAATATTTTGACCTGCTGTTAATGATAAAAAAATTGGAATAGCTGAAAAGGGACTCAAAATTGCAAATACTCCAATAGCTATTTGCAAATATTCATTATAACCTAACATTATTTACTCCTAAAAAAGGGAGTCAAATACTGACTCCCTTTTTGTCCTTGTTTTAAATATAATTATGCACCTAGATATTTTTTTCTAATTTCATCAGAATGTAATAAGTTTTTTGCATCATCTTGAAGTGCTATTTCACCATTTTCTAATACATAAGCATAATCAGAAATTTCTAAAGCCGCGTATGCATTTTGCTCAACTAATAAAATTGTAATTCCTTCATCTCTTAGTTTAACAATAGTTTCAAAAAGTTCACCAATAATTTTTGGAGCTAAACCTAAACTTGGTTCATCAAGCATTAAAAGTCTCGGACTACTCATCAAAGCTCTCGCTATTGCTAGCATTTGCTGTTCTCCACCACTCATAGTACCAGCTAAGTCATCTCTTTTTTGATCCAATCTTTTAAACATACTATACATTTTTTCTTTTAATTGTTCAAACTTATCATCATTATTAAAAGCACCCATTCTAAGGTTCTCTTCAATTGTAAGATTAACGAATACTCTTCTTCCTTCAGGAACTAAAGCAATACCATCTTTAACAATTTGATGTGTTTTATGAGATGAGACGTCATTTCCATCAAAAATAACACCTCCTTCTCTTTTAACATCATTTACAATAGCTTGTAATGTAGAAGTTTTTCCAGCTCCATTTGATCCAATAATAGAAACAATTTGACCTTTTTTAACTTCAACATTTACACCTTTTACAGCATTAATTAATCCATAATATACATTTATATCTTTTAGTTTAAGCATGTTTGAAATCTCCAAGGTAAGCTTTTATAACTTCTTCATCTTGAATTGCATCTTCAATGTGCCCTTCAAAAATAGTTTTTCCATAATCTAAAACCATAACTCTGTCACACAGATGATTTACAAATTTCATATCATGCTCAATTAATAAAATTGTAATATCAAATTCATCTCTAATTTTAAAGAATAGTTCTGCTAATTCTTTAGTTTCTTGAGGATTCATACCTGCTGCTGGTTCATCCAATAAAAGAAGTTGAGGATTTGCAGCTAGTGCACGAGCAATTTCAACTTTTCTTTGTTGACCATAAGATAATGAAGTTGCTAATTCATTAGAAAACTCATCAATACCAAGTACTTTCATAATCTCAAATGCTCTTTGTCTTACTCTTCTTTCTTCTTTAAAGTATCTTGGTAATCTTAAAATTGCTTCAAAATATGTATATGTTGCTTGATAATCAAATCCAATTAAAACATTATCTAATACAGTCATTGATTTAAACAATCTAATATTTTGGAATGTTCTTGCTATTCCTCTATGAACAATTTTATATGGTTTTATACCATCAATTCTCTGTCCATGAAACTTTATAGAACCTTCTGTTGGTTCATAATTTCCAGTAATAATATTAAACATTGTTGTTTTACCAGCACCATTTGGACCAATAAGACCATATATCTCTTTTGATTTAACAGAAAAAGAAGTATCTTTAATGGCAGTAACTCCACCAAATTTTTTAGTTATATTACAAACTTCTAAAATCATTTGTTTGCCTTTTTCTTTTTAAATAAATCTTTCAACTCTTTTTTACCCATTAATCCTTCTCTCGCAAATAACATAACAATTATAAGAATTAAAGAGAATACAACCATTCTCATTCCAGGAAGAGCTTCAGTTTCAAAACCAAGAATATTCATTGGTTCATCTAAGAATCTCATCCACTCTAGCCCTGCCATAACAAATATTGTTCCTAAAATAGCTCCTGTTGTAGAACCTAATCCACCAAGTACTATAATAATTAATAATTGGAATGTTAAGAAGAATGTAAATAAATCTGGTGAAATTGATGTAAGTAGTGCTGCTAATAATCCACCACCAACACCTTCAAAAAATGCTGATGTTGAGAATGCTAGAGTTTTGATTTTAAAAGTATTAACACCCATTGCAGTTGCAGCATCTTCATCATCTCTTACGGCTTTCATAGCTCTTCCATATTTTGAATAAATTATATTTAAAATTGCTATTACTGTTAAAATACAAATGCCACCTGTCCAATAAAGATTTGAAAATTCTGGAATATCATTAATACCTAAAGAACCATTCGTAATCTCAGGAGAGTTAATAGCTAAAATTCTAATAATAAAACCAAAACCAAGAGTAACAATCGCAAGATAGTCTCCACGAACTCTAAATACAGGGAAAGATAAAGATAATGCTAATAATGCAGAAATAGTTCCAGATAAGATTAATGCCCAAAGAAAATTACTCTGTAAAGCTAAAACCCAAGGATATGGATCTTCAATATCATATTGATATAACATAGCATCACTATCAACTAATAGTATAGCTGTAACATATGCACCAATAGCAACAAATCCATTTGGTTCTAACGAGAACTGACCAGTTACACCATTAATAAGGTTATAAGAAACTGCTAGAATAATAAAAATTGCAACGTTATTAATAATTCTAACTGTATATTCATCGAAAGCTATTTGAGCAAAATGTGTAAACCAAATTGCAGTTACAATAATTGCAAGATTTATTAATCTCTGTTTTGTAAAAATTGAATCGTTCATCATGATTAAAACCTACTCTTTTCTAAATCTTCACCCATAATACCAGTAGGTTTAAATAATAGTACTAAAATTAAGAAAATAAATGCAAATGCATCTTTATATCCCCCCATTTCAGGCCAAAATGCGATAACAACAACTTCTGTAAATCCAATAATAAATCCACCTAAAACAGCACCAGTAACTGAACCAATACCACCAACAACAGCAGCAGCAAAAGCTTTAAGTCCAACAAGAACTCCCATCATAGGTTCAACCGAAGGATAATTAACTGCCCAGAATATTCCACCAACAGCAGCAAGTCCAGAACCTAAACCAAACACTAAAGCAATAATCATATTTGCATCAATTCCCATAAGATTTACAGTTTTAATATCAAAAGATAAAGCCCTAATTGCCATACCATATTTAGTTCTATATAATACAAATAAAATACCTAATAATAAGAATAATGTGACAAAAGGTACCATAATTGAAGAAGTAGTAAATGTAACGCCAGCAACATTAAATATATTTTCCATATACTCAGGAACAGGAAAAGCTCTTGGAACTCCACCAGCAAATACTGTAAATGCATTTTCTAAAAAGAAAGAGATACCAATTGCAGTAATAAGTAAAGAAATTTTTGGAGCTTCTCTTAAAGGTTTATAAGCTATTTTGTCCATAAACATACCAAATAAAGCAGAAATAGTAACTGCTAACAGTACAGTTACAGGAAATGATAAATCAAATATTGCCATAAATGTATAACCTAAAAAGGCACCAACCATCATGATATCTCCATGAGCAAAGTTTATAAGTCTAAGCACACCATATACCATTGTATAACCAATTGCAATAAGAGCATACATACTACCCAAACTAAAACCGTTTACCATTTGCTGCATAAACGTTAATAAATCCATTCAATCTCCCAATTCATTTTAAATGTTTTATAATAAAAAAATTAACATAAATTAGTTTTCTTATTATAAAAAAGAGTAGCAATTTAAACTGCTACTCTTTTGTTTTTATAGTTTACGGATTAACTGTAGCTTTAAACTCAGCTTTTCCACCCTTAATCTCTTTTATAACAGCAGATCTAGTTGCATTACCATTTTTATCTATAGTAATTTTTCCTGAAACACCATTAAAAGCAATTGTTTTTTTAATTTCTTCATTAATACAAACTGAATTTGTTGGATCTTCACATCTATTCATCGCATCAATTAGTACATTATAAGTATCAGCAGCTAAAGCAGTGAATGAATTCATTTCAGATTTTTTAGTCTCTTTTTCGTGAAATGCAATAAAATCAGATGAAGCTTTTGATGGAGGATTTGTATAATCAAAAAAGTCAGTAAACATATAACCTTCAACAGAAGCACCACCTAGTTCAATAAATGTTTTATTTGCAACACCATCTCCACTAAACATTGGCTTTGATAGACCTAATTGTTTAGATTGTCTTGAAATCATAGAAGCTTCTGGATGATATAATGGTAAAAACATAAAGTCTGGATTAATTTGTTTTATTTGAGAAACTACTGCTTTGAAATCTTTATCACCAGAAGTAACTTTTATTTTCTTAACAATTTTTCCTCCAGTCTTTTTAAAAGCTTTTTGAAATGCTTTTGATAATCCTAAAGAGTAAACTTGTGCTTGGTCAACAATAACAACAGCAGTTTTGTAACCTTGTGATGCAGCATAGTTAGCAACTACCTCACCTTGAAAAGAGTCAGAAAAACAAACTCTGTTAGCGTAAGTTCTTCTAGCTGTTAACTTATCATTTGTAGCAACTGAAGCGATAACTGGTATTTTTTTCTTATCAGCAATTGCAATAGTTTGAGCTGTATTAGTTGAAGTTAAGGCACCTAAAATAGCAACAACTTTATCTGAAGATATTAACCTAGTTGTAGCAGTTGCTGTTTCAACTTTGTCCCCTTTATTATCAACTAAAACAATTTTAATTGTGTCACCATTTTTTAACTTTGGTTGTAATTTATGAGCCAATTCAACACCTAAATTAGTAACTTGTCCATATGCAGCTAATGGACCAGACATAGGCATTACCGCCCCTATTTTTATCTCTTTTGCAAATGCAACTGTGCAAGTTAATGCAGAAGCAAGTCCTAAACTAATAAATTTATTCATTCAAACTCCTTAATTTTTAGTAGCAAAAGATTAGCATAGTTTTCCAAAAAGTTTTTATAAGTAATTTATAAAGTTCATAAAAATTACAATAAGTAACATTTAATGAAATTAAAATATGAAATAAATAACTATATTAATACCTATATTATTTTCTAATATCACAATAAAAAATAAAATTATTTTATTTAAAAATTCTTTTTTATATTTAAAAAAAAATGTTAAATTTTTCTCTAAACTAATTATAATTATAAAATACTATA
>JAAETO010000095.1 GCA_024228275.1 Arcobacter sp. | reverse complement strand
TAAGATAAGATAAGATAAGACAAGATTTTTACTTATGATTTTCTTTTTTCATTTCGATTACCATCAACTGGGGCGAGATTTGACAAATTTTTCGGGTCAACGAGAAAGTTACTGTAACCCCCCGTGTATAACCACCCCCTCGAATATAACCCCCCCCAAATCGGTCACTAATGGTAAATGCACTCGTATGTACATAACCCCAGGGGGGGGGGTTATATACGGACCGAAAAGACAATAGTCACCTGAAACAGTAAATCTGCTCATAATTTTACCTGAAAGTCTGTCGCACGGAGGAAAAAGATTCTGCGTTGCCTGCGTAATTTTTATTTTATTCTGCCTGCGGCCAAACCCTGTGGCTGTGAGATCAGACTTTCCTCTGCAATTGCATATAATTTTTACAATGAAAAAGTACGGGGAAGACACCAATAATCTGCCTTGAAGAAGGGTCACGTTTTGCAATACAGGTGGTGTCATACTCTTCCTGTCTCATAGTACTCTTGGTTTTGCT
>JAAETO010000094.1 GCA_024228275.1 Arcobacter sp. | reverse complement strand
TATTTGCCAGATTATTTGATAAATTAATCTCTTTAACTCTTTGGTGTCTAATGCTTTTTCTGTCTTGATGAGTGGCTATACGAAAAATTGAAGAATAACCAACCCAATAGATGAGTATTGAAATCCCAATCCATAAAGGATAATATTTGTAATAGCCTTCGTGAAATAAATTTTTAAACAAGTTCAATGATATAAGCCATAAAACGCAAAGAATTAGTCCTAAATATAGAATGCTTTTTAACCATTTTGTTTGGATGGCAATTTTTGTTATGCTATAATTTGAATGATGTCTTTCATAAAAAATTAATATTCTAAATACAAAAATAATTATAGTTATTGAAAAAATTATTGAGATATATTCGATAAATAGATTAAGAATTTTTAAATCTCTACCTAAATAATCCCTAATTAGCAAGTAAATAAAGCATAAAATAAAAGGAATAAATAAAAATATCTTTTCAATATTGTCAACTTTTTTATCTAGATAGCTTTTAACAAAAAGAAAGAAGAAAGGTAACATCAAAAACTCAAAAGGAATAAATAAAAAACTATTATTTTCATATTTGTATTTAGGTATTAAGTCAGTATCAATAAACCAGTATTGCAAGTTGCTACACGCAAGCGATAAAATGGTTAAAGCTAAAAACTTATTGGTTTTACTCTTTAACTTTTTATTTATAAGGATAAATAAGCTAAAAAGTATTCCGTGAATTATACCAACTAGTATAATTACATTAAAGATGTTTAAATTTAAATCATTCACAGAGCAAATATAAAATAAAAAAACTACTTTGTAAGTAGTCTCTTATACTATATTAACGTATAATTATGTATTATGATATTTTTATGATAAAAACAAAAAACCTGCCAAAACTAAAGTTTATAACAGGTTAATTGATTTAGTTAGTAATTGGGTTATCTAAAAATTGTTTGTTTTCTGTCTGGACCAACTGATACAATTTTAATTGGAATTTCTAATTCTTTTTCCAAGAAGTCGATATAATCGTTCAATTCATTAGGGAATTGCGAAGCATCAGTCATTTCTGTTAAGTCTTCTTTCCAACCATTAAAATCTGTATAAACTGGTTGAACATTTTCAGGTTCAATATTATAAGGCAAATGTGTAATCTCTTTGCCTTTATATTTATAAGATGTACATACTTTTAGAGTTTTAAAACCAGATAATACATCACCTTTCATCATCATTAATTGAGTTACACCATTTACTTGGCAAGCATATTTTAGAGCTACTAAATCTAACCAACCGCAACGTCTT
>JAAETO010000093.1 GCA_024228275.1 Arcobacter sp. | reverse complement strand
TGAAATTTGGTTAACACTTCTTTTAGCTTCTATAGCTATTTCTATTTCACCTGGTGCTGGTGCTGTTGTCTCGATGAACTATGGCATAAAATATGGACTAAAAAAATCTTATTCTGCAATTATGGGTTTACAAATTGGACTTTTTATACAAACTTTTATTGTTGTTATTGGTCTTGGAGATATAATTATGCAGTCTGTTATAATTTTTAATATTATAAAATGGATTGGTGTTTTATACTTAGTATATTTGGGTCTTTGTAAAATATTTGAAAAAGTAGAATTAGTTGAAGTTCAATATATTAGTGCAGGAGATGGAATATATCATAGTGAACATAATTTACATAAGAGTAAAGATTGAAGATTATTACAAATTTGGATATTACCTCCTAAAAATTCTTTACCTAAACTTTATGGATCATATAGGTTCAAAAAAGAAGAAAGAGAAAACAAACTATTAAATATAGTGTCTTCAACAAATACAAAAAATGATGTAAAAATTAAAATTCATCAAGATGTAAATCTTTATATAAGTGAACTACAGACAAATAAAATATTAGACTTAATGATTCCCATTTTTTATTTATAAAAATGTCTTCTTTATAAAATAATAAATATAAAAAAAGGGTAGCCATAATGGCTACCCTTTTTAAAAATATAAATATGTTTAACTTTAGATAAAATCTACGCCTTTAGGACCTTGCGCAATCTCTCCAATAACATATCCATCCGTATTTGCTAATACTGCATCTACATTTTCAGGACTTACTACAAGTACCATTCCTACACCCATATTAAATGTTCTATACATTTCTTCTAATTCTACAAACTTAGACATGAATTCAAATATAGGTAAGACTTTTATAGAATCTCTTTTTACTACAGCTTTTAAGTTATCAGGAAGTACTCTTGGTAAATTTTCTGTTATACCACCGCCTGTAATATGAGCTAAGGCATTAATATTCTCTTTATTTGCTTTAAATTCTTTAACATATATTCTTGTTGGTTCTAATAAAACATCTTTTAAAGGTTTTCCATCAAACTCATCATCTAAAGTCATTTCAAGTTTTTCTAATAGTAGTTTTCTAACTAACGAAAAACCATTAGAGTGGATACCTGAAGAAGGAAGTGCAATTAAAGTATCTCCAGAAGAAATTCTTTCTATTCTATTTAATTCATCTTTCTCTGCAATACCAACACAAAAACCAGCTAAATCAAAATCGCCCTCTTTATACATACCTGGCATTTCAGCAGTTTCTCCACCAACTAATGCGCACTCAGATCTAATACACCCTTCTGCTATTCCTTTAACAACATCAGTTGCTTCGTCAACTTCAAGTTTTGCTGTTGCATAATAATCTAAGAAGAATAAAGGCTCTCCAAAATTACATAGCAAATCATTTGTACACATTGCAACTAAATCTATTCCAACTGTATCAAATTGTTTAGCATCAATAGCTAATTTTAATTTCGTACCAACACCATCAGTTCCAGATAAAATAACTGGTTTTTTATATCCTTCAGGTAATTCAAAAGCACCTGCAAATGAACCAATTCCACCAAGTACTCCTGGAATCATTGTTGATTTTACGTGAGGTTTAATATTTTCTACAAACTGATTTCCAGCATCAATATCTACACCAGCATCTTTATAGCTAACTGTTGCCATTATTTTCCTTATTAATTTTTTACAAGATTTAATCATTCTTAAAATGCTAAAAGTTCAAGAAAATATTATAAAACTATTCATACTTTTAATACATTAATAAGTACAAAAAGTGATACAATTAATACTTTTGCCATTAAAATAAGCTGTAATTTCTAAGCTTAGACTAATTTATCCTTGTAATTTTAAATTTTTTTGGTATTATATCGAAAATTTAATAAAAAATAAGGACATTTGAAAATGAGAGATAATCAAGCTTTTAATGAGATGATGGTACATACTCCTTTATGTACACATAAAGAAGCACAAAATGTTTTAATAGTTGGTGACTCTGCAAGTAATTTACAAGAAGAAGCTTCAAAACATACTGGAAATATTGAGTTTGGAGATACAAGTTTACTTACATCTCAAAATGAGAAGAATATTGATGTTATTATCTTCACTGACGTTAAATTAGATGAAATGTTATTAGCTAATATTGAAAGAATTTTAAAAGATGATGGTGTAATTGCTTTTAAAACTAATAGTTTTTCAAAAGACTGTAACGTATTAAAAAATGATTTAGAGTTAGTTGGAAGAAATTTTTGGATTGCTATGCCGTTTAGATTTGGACATACAACTGCTATTTTAGCATCTAAAAAATACCACCCTACTGCTGATATTATATTACAAAGATCTGATTTATTAAATGATTTAGAATACTATTCAACTGAGATACATCATGCATCTTTTGTCTTTCCTGCAGCCCAACATAAAGCACTTACAGGTATCGCAAAAAGATAATTATTACTTACTTAAAAGAAAATAAATCATTATTATAGTAATATATCTACTATGAGTAATGATTTATTTAAACATGCAATAGCATTAACAGGTGGAATAGCCACTGGAAAAAGTACAGTTTGTAGCCTTCTAAAACTTCATGGATTTTTAACAATTGACGCAGATAAGATAGCTCATATGCTACTTGATTTACATAATATAAAAATTGCGCAAATGTTTGGTGAAAAATATGTGGAAAACGGTAAGGTACTAAGAAAAGAATTAGGTAAAATTATCTTCTCAAATGAAGAAGAAAAATTGAAGCTAGAAGCATTTATACATCCTTTAATAAAAAAGGAAATTATAAAAGAAGCTGCAATTTTTGAAAAGCAAAATAAACCCTACTTCATAGATATTCCTCTATTCTTTGAGAAAATGAACTATCCTATACCAAAATCATTAGTAATTTACACACCAAATAAATTACAAATAACTAGGTTAATGAAAAGGGATAATATTAATGAAGAGGACGCTAAACTAAAGATTTCAAATCAAATGGATATAGAAAAGAAAAAAGATTTGGCTAATTTAATAATTGATAACTCTAAAAGTTTAAGAGATTTACAAAGAGAAGTCGAAAGAATTATAGAGGAGATTTTATGACTTATACGAAATATTCTGCAAGTGGAAATGATTTTGTAATTTTTCATACCTTGCTTGAAAAAGATTTTACGCAAGACGCTATAAAACTATGTAATAGAACTGAAGGTATTGGAGCAGATGGCTTAGTTGCATTAGTTTCAAGTAATGATGCAGATTTCAAATGGTTGTTTTACAATAGTGATGGAAGTGATGCTGCCATGTGTGGAAATGCTACTAGAGCAGTAGCTCACTATGCTTATAATAATGGTCTAGCCCCTGCAAAAATGAAATTTTTAACAGAAGCTGGATTAATTCAATCAGAAGTAAATGAAAATATTGTTGAAACTCAAATGACGAAAGCTGTTGTAATTAAAGAAGAGTTTGAAGAAGAAGGTCTAACTTGGTATTTAGTTGATACAGGTGTTCCTCACTTAGTTACTATCGTTGATGATTTAGAAAAATATGATCACGAACTATCTTCTAAAATGAGATATAAACATAATGCAAATGTAAATTATGCAAAAATCGACAATAACTCTCTAAAAGTTAGAACATACGAAAGAGGTGTTGAGGGTGAAACCTTAGCATGTGGAACAGGTATGGTAGCATGTTTTTTAAGAGCTAATAATTTAGGTCTTATAGAAGATAAAACATTTGTATATCCAAAAAGTAAAGAAGAGTTAAGTATTTCAAAAGTAAATGAAACACTATTTTTTAAAGGTGCAGTTAAAAAAGTTTTTACTGCAACTATAGATTAAAAGAAGAATTTAAAAATGAAATATATATTTAAAATATTAATATTAGTATTTGCATGTTTTAATCAACTTCTAGCAGATACAGGATTACCAAAAGAGTATTATAAGTTATCAGGAGATAGTGCTAAGAAATATTTCTTTAATTATTTTAAGAATAGAATAGAAGCTGAAAATAATAAGATATTACATGAAAGAAGATTCATAATTTCATTAAATAGAACTATTAATTTGGACACTTCTTTGGGAACTTACAAGAAATTAAAAGAACTACAAGAAAAGTATAAAGTAAAAAACATATATGATTATAATCAATATCTTGAAAGAATTGATATAATTCCAACTTCATTAGCACTTGCCCAAGCTGTTACGGAAAGTGGTTGGGGGAAAAGTAGATTTTTTAAAGAAGCCAACAATATATTTGGACACTGGACATATAATCCTAAAATAGGAATGATTCCACTTAGAAGACCTGCAGGTCAAAAACATTTTATTCGAATTTTTCCTAACTTACAAGCTTCTATTTCTGCATATATGAGAAATCTTAACCGAACAGCTGCATATTCTGATTTTAGAAAAAAAAGAAAAAAGATGAGAGAATCAGAAAATATTATTAATGGTTTATCCCTAAGTGATACTATGAACAAATATTCTGGAATTGGACATGATTATGTGAAAATACTACGTTCTATAATTAAAACAAATGATCTTGTAAGTTTAGATAAAAAATTCCAAAGCAATTTAAATAAAACATATTTAATACCAATTAATACTAACTAATAAGGAAGATAATGAAATTTAAGGCCCCCTTGAAATCTAATTCAACAAAAATAATGCTACTTGGAAGTGGAGAATTAGGTAAAGAGGTAATAATTGAGGCACAAAGACTAGGTATTGAAACAATTGCTGTAGATAGTTATAATAATGCTCCTGCGCAACTAGTTGCCAATAAAGCATATACTATAAATATGAAAAATAAAAATGAAATTTTAGATGTAATTAGAAAAGAAAAACCAACTTATATCTTACCTGAAGTTGAGGCTATTAATATTCAAGCATTATTTGAAGCTGAAAAAGAAGGATTTCACGTAATTCCTAATGCAGATGCTGTAAATAAAACAATGAACAGAAAAAATATTAGAGAATATGCAGCTGTTGAATTGGGTGTCAAAACTGGGGGCTATGAATTTGTTACAACTTTTAATGGTTTACAAAAGGCTGCAAAGAATATGGATTTCCCTTGTGTTATTAAACCTGTTATGAGTTCGTCTGGACATGGTCAAAGTATTGCAAAATCAGAAGATGATTTAGAAAAGTCTTGGGAAATAGCAAAAGAAGCAAGAGGGGATGCTAGTGAACTAATAGTAGAAGAGTTTATCAAATTTGACTATGAAATAACTATGTTAACTGTACGAAATGAAGATCAAACAGTTTTTTGTGAACCTATTGGTCATATTCAACAAGATGGAGATTATATTTTTTCATGGCAACCTATGAATATGAGTCAAGTAGCTAGAAAAAAAGCTGAACAAATTTCAAAAACTATAACTGATGGTTTAGGTGGACGCGGTATTTTTGGTGTAGAAATGTTTGTAAAAGGAGATGAAGTATATTTCTCTGAAGTTAGTCCAAGGCCTCATGATACAGGTATGGTTACTATGATTACTCAATCTCAAAGTGAATTTGCACTTCACGTTAGAGCGGTATTAGGTCTTCCTTTAGATTATATTGATTATGGTTGTGGTGCTAGTGCTGCATATAAAGCTAAAAATGATACTTTTAATCCTAAAGTAAAAATTAAAAAAAGCGCTTTTACAAAAAATTCTTATGTAAGAGTATTTGGTAAACCTCAATCTCATGAAGGAAGAAGAATGGCTGTTGCTCTAACTTTTGATAAAGATTCAAGTGAAGTAGCTTTAGAAAAATCTAAAGAAATTATAAAGAAATTCTCTGATAAATAAAGTATTAACATAATTCTTTTTGTTTTATGTGAGTACCAAAACCTATAAAAAGGTTTTGGTACTTAAAAAACTAAACTAATACCTGTTGATTTAATGCTTTAAAACTTATAAGAGTATGTTAGACCAAATTTTCTATTTTTAAACTCAAAAGAAGATGGCAAAGTTCTATAATTACCAAGAATTTTATTATAATAATCCATATCAGTACTTTTATCTTTAAACATTTCATATTCTGCTAATAATAAAAATGAAGAATTTTTATCAATTTTATATCTTAATTTACTCTGCAATGAATAACCTATAGCATTTGCATTTTGAATTGTATAAAAATCTCTTACTATGTGAGTATCTTTATTATGAATTCTTGCGTAAACAAAAGATGGAATTAATTTTAACTGTATCTTATTGAAATCTATTCTATAAGATAAGCCTAAATTAACTTGATTAATATTTTGTTCAAACGTAAGAGTTTTACCATTTAAATTAGAACTTATATTACTTACATAATCTTTTTGTCTTGTATCATTCCAATTAAAATTTAAAGTAGTGTGTTTTATATTAGAAAATATATTTAAATCTTTATTTATATTTTTTGCTAATTTTATTGAAAACTGGTGATATTTATCAATGTTATTTTTAGATTCTGAATATACTGTTAAAGTATCAGCTTTCCAATCTAAATCTTTTCCTATTGTAGTTTGACTATCAATTAAAAATGAACTTGAAACTCCTAATTCAAAATTTTCAAAATCATGCTTATACATGATATTTGCATTAGAAAATTCAAAAGGGAAATATAACTTTGCCTTTAATTCTTGAAATGGACTTTCTACTATATAAGATGATTCTCCATTATTTTTTATAAATGATAAGTCAATTTCTCCAGCTAATAAAATAGCTGGAGATAATATAAACAGAAAAGTTTTTTTCATATTATAAAAAATAATTAATTTAATCTCTCAATTAGTTCATATGTTCCATCACCATCAGCATCTACATATGATATACTATGACCATTAACAATAACAATTTTCATTTTCCCATCATCTTTCATTTTAAATCTAGTTTCTCCACCATTTTGGAAAGTTCCAAAATCAGAATAAACTAATGGAGTTTGAGACATATCATAACTTGTATCATAATCAACATAAATACCTAAGGAATCACCATAAAATCTACCTTTTGTAATATACATACTAGTTGTACTTGAAGTCTCAGAAATATTATATACAGCGTTTTCAACTCCAAATGAAATACCAAGTCCACTTCCTACTATTGTCATACCAATTGTAGTTCTAAGTGGATAGAAACTACTAATGTGTTGATTAACATAACTTCCTGCTTTTACAATAACAGAAATAGAATTAGTTAATATTTCATAGTTATTTATATATTTAATTGTAGAAGTTCTCCAATCACCTTCACTTAAATCAAAATCTCTTAATTTTACATCTAAAATTCCAGTTATTGTTGTATTATCTATTTTACAACTATTATAAGAAATTATCATATTTGCATCACCATTAGAAGATACTGTTCCTGTAGTAGTATAATTACCACTATCAGAACAATAAAATGTCTCGTTAATAGCCTTATTTAATGAGTTATTACTTAAATTACTTAATTTAACATGTTTAGAAGTAAGTTCTAATATATTTTGAGAAATCAATAATAAAGAAACATTATTTTCTTTAGATATACTATTCAATGAGTAAGCACCTGCATTATTTGATAACACTACAGTTTCAATTTCTTTTGCATTATTTAAATCTGCTTCAGCTAAAACTGAGTTAACAAAATTATCTTCTATAGGAGTTATTGAAGAAGAATCTCCCCCTCCTCCACATCCTGCAAGTAAAGTAATTGCTAAAACAGTACTTATTAAACCTTTGTAAAATAAATTCATCTTATTCCTTTTTTTTTTAGTATGAAAGTATACTAAAACATTGTCTCTCAATTGACTCTGTTGAATAAAATGTTAAATTTTATTCTTAATATCAGAGAATAATTACTTTTGATTTATCAATTTTTACGACCTACTCTCTTTCTTTTTACTGTATAAATATTTTGCTTGTATAAAAAGCAATATTGTCATAATAAAAGTTGATATTATCTGTATTACAGAAAATTTAACATCTTGAAATAGCACCATAAAAATCATGCATAAAATTGGAGTAAATGGAGTAAATTGTGCAGTGATTGATACTCCTAAATTTTTTATTGCAGCTTGCATTAAAAATAATGGAATAATACTTCCAAAAACTGCTATAGCTAATAATAGAAATATTTCTTCAGATTTAAGTTGTAGTAGAGATGATTGATAAAAACTATATCCACCACAAGCAATAATTACTAAAAAAAAGCGTAAGGCTAAAACCTCAGATGTACTCATGCCTACTTTAGTATGCAACTCCCCTGATTCTTGCATATATTGAAGTGCAAAATAAGTTGAAATCAAAGTTAATATAATACCAAATGCTGTGTCAATCATATTTGAAGAAGATATAAGCACAGATGTCACTAATGCTACTAAAAAAACAGCTAAAGTAAGTAGTTTTATTGCTTTATTTTCATGAGATGAATTTACAAATATAGAAAAAAATGAAAGACCTGAAAAGAATACTATAATATAAACTATTGGACTTACGTAAACCATTACATAAAAAGCTAAAAGTGTATTGATTAAGGTAGATACATTTAGTTTAAATATACTTATAGAATTAGTTTTTACAAATTCCAATAAGTTGGGTATATTTCTAAGATTTAAAATCATAAAGAAAATAGTAAACAAAAACCTATAATATCTTTATACTTACTCATTAAAATAACCTCTTAAAACTTTAATTCATACTTTCTTCTTATTTTTGTAAAAATACTTACAAGAAAATTAGACATTTTATGAGCGGAGATTCTACAAAAAGAGTCTAAAGTAAATATTAAAAAAAAGATTAAGGCTTAAATGATGTCTATTTAGCACTTAACATTTCTTCAATAATATTAAGTTCATCATATAAACCTTGCTTAAAATCACTATCTTCTAAGTTTGCTATTTTCTTACGTTGATTTTGTATATGATTTGTAAATTCATTAGTAAAGTTACTCTCTTTTTCCATATAGAAGTAAATAAGTTCATTTAACCATTTTGCAGCATTGATTCTACCTTTACGGTATTTATGGCTTATATTCTCATCCATTTTATTAAACTTATAGTATGTCATATGAGAATTAAGACTTTGACTTAAATTCTCTAATTTAGGTAATGATCTTTTCATACGTATAGTATAACATATTAATTACATATTGTAATTAAATTACAATATGTAATATATAGATTTATATCTTAGTTTTTTTCTTTCTAATTAAAAAATAACATTTAAACTATTAAATTGAAGTCATCTTTGATATAAGAACTTCAATTTAAGATAAAGGATACAAATGAACCTTTCTATAAAAAGTATTATATTTTTAACTTTACTGACACTTTCTATCAATCTATATTCAAAAGAGGATATTAGTCACGCATCAAAACCATTATTAGATAAACCTTTAGTAGAAAGATATATTTTAGATGAATTAAAAGATTTACGTATGGAGAATATGAAATTAAGAAATGAACTTCAAAAAAGAATCACAAAATTAGAAATTGAGCAAACCGATCGTGCAGCTAGATATATGACTGATACAATAGGAAATGTTTTTTATTTAATAGCAGCAGCTACCTCGATTCTTATTTTTGCTGGATGGAATTCTTTAAGAGATATTCGTCATAAAACTGAAAATATAATTGAAGAGAGAGTTAATAATATTATCAAGAAATATAATAAACAAATGGAAAGTATTAAAGATGAGATGACTCTACAATCAAAAAATATATTAGACAATCAAAATAAAATATATAACACTCAATATATTCATTCATTATGGCTTCGATCAAACCTTGAGACTAATCCTCAATCAAAAATAGATATATATGATGAAATATTAAAAATAAATGACAATGATGCTGAAGTCTATGCATACAAAGCTGATGCTCTTATTGATCTGGATGAATATGAATGGGCTTTAAGTTTAAGTAATAAAGCCATAGAAATTGATTCTGAATATGGGTATGCATACTGGCAACGTTCTTGTGCTAATGCCGCAACAGGAAACTCTAAAGAAGCACTTAGTGATTTAATAATTGCGATAGAAAAATCTCCAAATTTAAAAGATGAAATTGAAAATGAATTACTATTTGAAAGTTTAAAAGAAAATGAAGAATTCAAAGATTTGTTAAGCTAGATAAGATCAAAACCTTATTTAAAAATTAGGGAAATATTTTAAAATTATATTTTCTTTATAACTTGAGATATAAGCATGGAGATTATCACATAGCTTAAGAAAAAGTATATCCCTATTTGTAATTGTGCATTTGTAAATTTATCTGCATTTAGAGACAAGTTCGTAATTAGTAAAGAGACAATAAAAACATCTGCCATCGACCATTTTGATAATATATCAATATAATTAACTTGTTTAATATTAAAAAATAAATAAATATACTGAGTAATGATTTTTAAAAGTGGAAAAACTACACTAAAGATACATACTATACTTGATAATACATACTTTTCAATTAACCATAATTTCTCAATAGTTGTTAAAATACCTTTTGAATCATATTTAAATATTGTATATCCTAACAAAGGCAAGTCTTTATAAATTTCAATATTCATTATAGGGGTTGATATCCCTATAATTAAAGATATAAAGGAGATTGTAATTAATATAAAAATAAAAGTTCTTTTACTTAATATAAAATAGGTAAAGAATAAAGCTAAAACAGTTAGAGTATATAAAATAGAATAAAAATATAATTGCTCTTTATTTGTTTTTTTTATACTCTCTTCTTTTGTTAAATTTATATTATTTTTATCCTGACTACTATCAAAAAAATAGTTTTTGATTTTTTGCATAGTGTTTACAGAAGCAGAATGTGTTTTATTTAGATATTCAGATGGTAGGTTTAAATATTCTTGTATTTTTACTTCAATTTTATTTTTTTTGATATTTTCATGCATT
This sequence comes from Arcobacter sp., assembly GCA_024228275.1. Classification (GTDB taxonomy): domain Bacteria; phylum Campylobacterota; class Campylobacteria; order Campylobacterales; family Arcobacteraceae; genus Halarcobacter. The sequence goes on along the minus strand of JAAETO010000093.1, from coordinate 330 downwards.
TCTTTTTCATATTTTAAAGAGAAGTCATGTATTCTAAATGCAAATACTATTAAAAAGATTAACATTATTAAAGAAAAAACTTTTATTACTATATCTTTCATTTTAATTTATTCTTATAAAAAATTAATATGATTGAGTATTTCTGTAAATTGTATTAATGTATTCAGTCATAGTTTGCCTTCATATCAATCTAACAATAAGATAAATTAAAATTATATAAGATTATATATCATAATGATATTAATCAGCTTTAATTACTTATATCTTTAATATGAATTTATTATATATTTAGACTAACATATTTTATTGTTTTTAAACAAGCTTATCTTT
>JAAETO010000092.1 GCA_024228275.1 Arcobacter sp. | reverse complement strand
TGAATATGCTCCTGGAAAGGAAGGTATGATAGCATATTATATAAATGAATATTCATACCAATCAAATTTTAGAATAGACAAAGAAGTAAATTGTATGGCTTTAATGTCTAAAATTATTGAAACAATTAAACCAAATATTATTTAAAATTATTAATTATGCAAGCGCAACAACCAAACATTGATTTAAAAAATACATCAGCTATAGAAACTGAAGGTGGAGGTAGAATTTGGCAACAAGGAGCTTTATTAAGAAAAGTATCTAAATTTGTAACAGGAACAGATTCTGATGCTGTTATGCCAATTCCAGTATTTTATGATCCTGAAACAGGTAAAATTTTAGAGGACTCACTTCCAAAAGAATTAAGAGAAGAGTATAAGGATGTCCTTATTAAATCCTAAAAATATATTTGAATGGCTAGAACATTTAACTTATAAAAAATCTAGCTATAACAGTTTTGAGGAAAAATCTTGGGAGAACTTTAATGCTTATATGGTTCATAGATTTGTATCCATGTATGAAGGGTATATTGATATTGCTAATATAGCACAAAGGTTCCACCCTACAGATAAAAGGGGAATTTATAACTTTTATTGTGAAATGTTACCTAAAAAGAAAATGTTTTTAAGGTATATTAAATCAAAAATAAAAACATCCCCCAAAGAAGTAAAACAATATATTTCTAATTACTATAAATGTAGTTTGGCTGAGGCAAATGAATATATTATATTATTAAATAAGAGTGATATCAAAATAATTTTTGATAAATTAGGAGTGGAGATTAAAGAACAAAAACAATTACTTAAAAAATTATAAAAATGGCACAATACAGAGTTATAAC
>JAAETO010000091.1 GCA_024228275.1 Arcobacter sp. | reverse complement strand
TTATTAGATTATCTATTACTGACGGCATAAGATATTCAGCTTTCTGATCATCTCCACTATCCATAATAAATTTTTTAAAATACTCTTCAAAATGCTTGAACACAGATGGAGTAAATGCAAACATATTCATTGATACAATTTTATCTCCTGTTAAAGACTTACAGCTATCATTTCCATTTTTAAAACTTATTTTATTTTCTGAAATTTTAATCTCTATTCTCTCCACAATTGATGAGAGAAAATTACTACTATTCACTTCACAAATTCCACGTGATACTGAACCAAATTCAGATAAAGTATTATTCATTAAATAACCAATTAATGCATACATACTATTAGATTCAACCGAAGTCAAAAAATTAGCAGCAATTTTAAATGATTCTGCTCCATAAAAATCATCTGCATTTATTACTGCAAACGGTTCTTTAATTGCTGAAGTCGCTGTTAATAATGCGTGTCCAGTTCCCCAGGGTTTAATTCTCTCCTTTGATAAAGGAATCTCAGAAGGGACAGAATCTAATTCTTGACATACAATATCTGTTTTAATCTCTGGTGGAAGTTTGTCCAAAATCACTTCATTAAATTCTTCCTTAAAGCTTTCTCTTATTACATAAACAATTTTTCCAAAGCCAGCTTTAATCGCATCATAAACAGAGTAGTCAATTATTCTTTCTCCAGATGGACCAATTTGGTCAATTTGTTTTAGGCTTCCATATCTTGAGCCTAAACCAGCGGCGAGGATAAGAAGTGTGGGTTTAGTTTTTATCACAAAGACTTTTGCCTTTAGTTAAATGACTTACATTATTAAGTGTATAAATATTATAAACTTTACCTTTTGTTGCGATATTATTACCGGTATTGGAGATGAAATATTTAATGGGTTATGTCGTCTGATATTATTATAATGTTTCCGCACCAATTCAGTTAAAACTTTTACTTCTAATATAATACCAATTATTTCTTCAGTCAATAAATTGCACGTAATGATATCCAAGAGCTGGACAGTAATGTGATAGAAAAACTAACCAAGCAATTAGTAAAACTATAGTTTCATTATTTCTTCCAAAAACTTCAAATGAAATAAATGTAAAACCAATTAATTAAGAAAGATAAAGCGACTAACGCTTTTGATTTTTTAATATCAAAATATGCTGCAAAAAAATATAGTAAAGAAAGACAGGCAAAACCAAATAGAATAAGAAAAATAATTGTTCGGTTACTATTGAGAAAAAAAGGCTTAAAGCACAAAATAATGTATATGCTGATTTATATATACTTTTTTCTTAAACCAAAATAAATTGTTAAAAAAAAATGAACTCGCCAGCAATATACCAATCACAAAGTAAATTTCTGGGGAATCAAAAAAAAGTATCCCTAATTCTTCTTTATTCATAAAATAATTTAATAAATTTAATTTTTCATTTCTTAAAAGTATCTTTCAGATTGATGAAATGTAATCATAGTATTACAAAGAATGGCAAATTTT